>JAUVIW010000017.1 GCA_030592525.1 archaeon | reverse complement strand
TCGGCGGCGGGCTGCCAACGCGCACTATTACCCAGGTGTACGGGCCGCCAGCCAGCGGAAAAAGCAATATAGCGATGCTGGCAATAGCGCAGGCCGGCCGCATGGGCTTGCGGAGCGTGTTCATCGACCCTGAGGGGTCGTTCAGCGACCAGCGGCTCAGGCAGATTGCAGGCAGTGATTACAACCTCATTATGGAGTCGACGCTTCTCCTGGAGCCCGCGAGCTTTGGGGAGCAGGCAGAGATGATTGCGTCCCTCAAGAGCACTGAGTTTGATTTAATTGTCGTGGACAGCGTGGTGTACCACTACCGCCTTGAGTTTGACCCCAATCAAAGGCACACGTGCTCGCGCGAGCTCGGCGTGCAAATGGCACAGTTGCTCGATTTGGCGCGGAAGAAGAACGCGGCCGTGCTCGTGACAAACCAGGTTTACACAAACCCGGATACCAACGGCATCGAGCCCGTGGCCGGGGACACTTTGAAGTACGCGAGCAAGATTGTAGTTGGGCTCGAGAAAAGGCTCGAGCGCGTTGCGCACCTCGTGAGGCACCAGTTCAGGCGCGAGGGCGAGGCAATCAAGTACCAGATAGTTGAGGAAGGGATTGTTTAATCCTTGCACTTGGGCCACGGCTTGTTCGTTATCGCCCCGCGGAACTGGTACAGCACACAGCGGTCCAGCTTGCCGCCCCTGCGGCGCTTGAGCTTTTCATACAGCTTCTCAGGGTCGGCTTTCCTGAGCTGTTCCGGTGACCTGACGCCCATTGAGTATAGCTCTCCCGCAGCCACTGGGCCAATGTTTATCAGGGTCTGGAGCTCTTTCAGGGCTTTCTGCTTGAGTGAGGGCATGAGTATCACCTGTACATGGGGTTGTGCTTCGGCGGCTTTTTCTTCTTCTTTTTTGGCAGCACATCGGATTTGGTGCCAAAGACCGCCTTGTGCGCCGCTTCCTGCAGGCGCGCTTTCTCGAGCTTCTTTTGCATATCACAGCGCATGGACAGCATGTCCTTGATGTCGCCGTCCAAAAGCTTCTCGTCAATGAGCCCGTGAGAAATAAGGTTCTTATGGCGCGCTTCCACGAGCTTCAGGCGCTCCCCCACAGGCAAGTGGGTATCATCCATCATGGAAAACAGGGAGAGCATCAGGCGCTGCTTGCGCAAGAGCTTCTTGTTAATCTCATCGAACTCCTTTTCTTCCAAACTCCTCTCGTCCATGCGTATTATGATACAACAGCGAAATAAAAGGCTTTCTCGGCATCCTCGGCAAGGTGTGAACCCTTCTCGGTATTTATACTCAATTAGCGAAACTGATGAGTATGGCGAAAGGCGTGTTGCTTGGTAGGCACTTAACGAAACTCGATGCCGGAGAACTCAGGCAATACAGTAGTGGTTTAATTGCGTTACTAGAGCTTACCCAGGGCAACCGCCGCCTCGCCCGTGAGCTGCAGGCGACACTCACACACCTCCGAAGACCACCTAGCCAAGAGCGTCTTCAAATCGATATCCCCTATGTGTAGGCGTGCCAACTTACCCCCTCTTTTGGGGAGGTGCGCCCACACTATTTTTTATTAAATGATGCCCATAAAGCATATGATGAAGATTAAAGTCGAGGTAAAGCGTTTTGGGCCCAAGCGAGGCGGAAAGGTTATTGAGCCGGTGAGTGCCAGTGGCATCAAGGTCACGCGCGGGCCGGAAGGCAAGAGCTTTATTCTTGAACAGGGCCACGTGCCTGGAAAGAACGTGTTCTCAAAAGAAACGCTTGGCAAGCTCGACAAAGCGTGGAAATCCAGGGAAAAGCTCGTTACTTTTGTGAGTACAATGCCCGAAGACTTCAAGAAAGCCCGGCTCGAAGCTGAGCAGGCTATGGCAAAAAAGGGTGCGCCACGAGAACGTGCTGTTGAAGTAGTGAAAGAAAGCCTTTACCGCCAAAGGCACGACAAAAAAAATGTTTCAGAAGCAGAGATGCAGTCAATCAAGACATCAATCAGCAAAGAGGTTGACGACAAGTTCAACCAGTGGATGACAGAATTTGGAGGCCGCAACGCTGAAGAGATACTGGACAGCGGGTACCACCATGGGTGCGGTGACATAGCTAATGTCATGCACCACTTGCTCAAAGAGCAGGGGCTGAAGACACGGATGATAGAGGCAGTGCATGCGCACACGAATGAAGAGGAATTGGATCTTGCTGAGCGCGCAGGCCAAGGCCATGTATGGAACGAAGTGTTTCAGGAACACAAGAAAGGTGATGATCTTGTTGACGGCAAGCGCGGGCACTGGGTTCCGGTTGACGCAAGCGGAAACAAGCTACGCATAGGGGACAAGCCACTTGAGTTTGAGGCGGATAAAGGGTGGTTCGCATTGGTTCCGGTGAGCATAAAGTACGAGCCGGAAAAGAACGTGTCTCCAGAGACAAAGGACAGGGGACCAGCTTTATTAATAACAGAAGGACACGATGACAAAGGGAAAAAGATAGAGGTGGGGGAGTAAATATGCTTGAGATGACGGGAATACTGCGCCAGGGGAACGATGGCTACATCATCCGCGCGCCTGACACGCCAATCATACTGCTGGACAGGAACCACGGGCCGACACAGCAGTACCTCAAGGCCTTCGGCAAGGATATGATTGGCAAAAAGGTCTCACTGCTCATAGTCGACCAGCTGGAGCGCTACTGGCGCGCACAAATCGCGCCCGAGGAATTGAGGGTCAAAGGGTTCGACAGGGTGCAGGGGCGCTAGCGGTTCTTCCACAAGTTAAGGGCTATCACAACGGCGAGAAGGAACGAGAATATGTAGCCCAGGACCTTTGAGCCGTAAGCCAGGTCCCAGCCAATGATGATTAGGGCGAAAGCGAACGCCAGCGAGAACTTCGGGTCCTTAAGCAGCTGCCAAAACGATTTTTTCATTCTATCCCCCCGGAGCCCGGTGGCAGGATGGACATTAAGTCATTGACATCACATTCGCACTTGAATATTGAGTCAAGCTTGTGCTTTACACGTGCGGCGAGTTCGCCTTTGGGCATGTCACCGGGCACGACGCACACGCCTTTTTCCTCGCGCGCGAAAGCCACGGGGCGCTTGCCGTCCCACGACACCCAGATTTTGACTGGTAGCTTGCGGAACCACTCGCGCTCGCCGCGGATTTGGAAGCCGCCCTTCGGAAGGAACTCGCCTGCCTTCGCGGCTGTTTTCACTTGGTCGGGGTTGACCGCATAGACGTCGATGCTCGCGAGGCCTTTTGGGAAGGCGCGGGAGAAAGTGCCTGCGAAGCGCGCGGCTTCTGCCAAGGCTTCTTCAGAGATGGGTTTGCCTTCGCTCACCACGACCGTGGATGGCGCGCCGTGGATGTCTGCGTGAAGGTACTTGTCTCCGGACTGCAGGTGCTTGCGGACTATGATTGTGTTTGTCTTCACGTCCTTGCCTGCGATTACGAGGAAGCCATCCGTTGTGTAGGTCCAGTGGAACTTTTCGTACCAGTCGCGCTCGCGGCGCTTCTTGGGGACGCGCTGCTTCTCTGCCTCAAGCCGCAAGGACTCCTTCTCGAGGGACTTCTTGGTCTTCTCGATAGCCTGGCGCAATCCAGGGAGCTTTCGCTTTGCCTTCTTCGACTTCTGGTAGTACACCGCGGCGTTCTCGAACGCGTTCTTGTCAAGGTCAAGCTCTATATCCATGCACGGGGTTATGGCTCAACAAAGTTTATAAATCCTTCACAAAGAAAAAGGGACTGCACTCGGCTTTCTTCTCACAATCTTTGCAGACCAGTATACATTCCGGGAACTTTTCTTCTGGAATCTTTCTGAAACCGAAACGAGGGTAATACCCTACGGCACGGCGGGTTATGAGATATAGCTTTTTTGCTCCACGCGAACGTGCCTCATTTTCCACGAGTTCAATGAGTTTCTTACCTATCCCTCTGCTTTGGAACTCTTTCTTCACACAGATTAAGTCAAGTTGGTAAAACTCATTACTGCAACGGAGGATTACCCCCCCTACAAACTCTTTGTGCTCAAAAGCGCCCCAGGCGGCAATGACATTATCAAGTGGATGGATTCTCATGTCTAAACTCTTTGCCAAAGCCACTAATGGCTCTAAGTCAGTAGTCTCTTTGAATTCCATTACTTTGCCTTCTTTTTCACGTGTTTTTTTATTACGCCAACTACTTTTAATTTCAGTATTCTAGGAAAGTTGTATCCCTCTCCCTATTTATTAGTAACTCAACTAATTTTAGGTTATGGGGGAGCCAACAACAAAAATGGGTAAGGGGTATCTACTCATCACATTAAAAGAGTTCCCTAACAACTGTTATGTGCTGCTAGACGAAGAATTCCGCTCAGCCCTATTCAAGACCGCATGGAAAAAGTGTGGAAGCAGGGAAAAATTCGCCAAGAAGTTGGGCGTATCAGAAACAACAATGGCTAGTTGGAGGAGAGGGCGGAACTCAGCTCACAGACCTCAGTTTTGCTCAATACAAAATCTAAAAGTCATCTCAGCTTACCTCAAGCAAGAACAGCCAAAACAGTTCTCAATGGAAGAAATGCAAAAACACGTTATGGCGTATAGGGCTCCAGCAGGTAGATTGTGGGTGTGCAACCCCCAAGTGCCTGTTCAGGACTCAGTTGAATTGAGAGGAGTAGTAACCCACCTTATATGCGATGGTTCAGCTCCACAAACACCCCAAAGAACATCAAGATACGCTTCGACCTCAAAAACATCCATTGAAGAATTCATCTCAAAACTAACCACATTTGGGGACATATTGAGAAATGGAAATGAACCACTTCACGTGCAACAAGAAAAGGGTCTCACAAAAGGAAAGAAAAACAAATACGTGGTTGGCATACCAAAAGTAATTCCCTCTATTCTTGGGCAGTATTTTGGGATTAGTTTTGGCACATTTGAGTCCAGATTACCCTCCCAGTTCTTTGAAGGAAAGCGGGTTCTTCTCGCTTCTGTTGTAAGGGCATTCCTCATCGACGAAGGAAACATAAGAGATAACAGGATATACTTCACTTCCGCAAACAAGCGCCTTCTCCAAGATTTAAAACGCATTTGTACGCTGCTGGAGTACTCATGCGGCAAACTTGAAAAAAAGACGCGAACATACAGCTTTTGCATACTGACAAAGAGTTTCCTCAAAGCATACGCTGATATCATACAGTTGGGCAAGCTGCCCATCCCTGAAAAACAAAAAAGACTAGAACTCGGTGTCAGGTTAGTGACGCAAGAAAAAGATTTATCCAAACTGAATGAGGGTATACTAACTCACCTACACCAAAGACCAATGACAAACGTCGAACTCTCACTATCATTAGGTATCAGTGCAATGACAATATGGGGACGACTAAAAAAACTTGAGAAAGAAAACAAAGTATTAAGAAAAAACGGCAGAGTAGGGAAAGGCGGCGCTATTGTTTACTTTTGCCCTTGCTAACTTTTTTGCCCTTACTGCCTTTCTTGCCCCATGATGCCTTTGTCTTGCACTCGTGGTTAATACACATCTCATATGGTCGCCTTCTCTGTACTTCAACCCTAATCATGGGAAGGCCGCAGCTCTCACAAATAGTCCCCAACGGAGTTATTTTTCCTTTCTGGGGCAGCGGAAACGAGACATCACATCCCTCTGTATACCCCTCACAGCCCACAAAATGTTTGCCTGTCTTGCGTGAAGTAATAATCCGCAGGTCCTTCCCACACTTGGGGCACTTGCCCACGGTGTAAGTGCCTTTTGATGCGGCGCGGAGGGCTTCCGCAATCTTCTCGCGGTTGTTCGACAGCTCTGTGAGGATGGTGCCAAGCATGCGGCGCGAGTCCTCAACAACGTTTGGCTTCTGCTTCTTTCCGGCCTCTATCTCACCCATCTCTGCTTCCAGTTTGGATGTCATCGTGGGCTTGGAAATGTCCTCGGCGTATTTTTCGAGGGTGTCGATTACTGCGAACGCGATTTCGGTGGGCTCGTAGTTCTTCGTGCCCTTGATGTAGCCCCTGAAGACGAGCTTGCTGAGTATGTCGGGGCGTGTGGCCTTGGTGCCCAGGTTCAATTCCTCCATTCTCTTGAGCAGGGCAGCGGGGGTGTAAAGCTTTGGGGGCTGCGTCTCTTTTTCCTGGAGGTCCAGCTTCTTCAGCTGCGCAATGTCGCCCTCCTCCATCGGGGGTAGGAGAACTTCTTTTGTCTTGGAGTACGGGTAAAACTCTTTCCAGCCGGCGGAGATTATTGTTTGGCCTGTTGCCACGAACGGCTCCTCGCGGACATCGATGTCCACGCGCACGGTATTGAGCTCGCATACCGGGGCGAGGGTGGCAAAGAACCTGCGGACGATGAGCTCGTAGACCTTCCACGACGCCGGGTCGAGAGTGGCCTTGCTCGCGAGCTCCACAGGGTGGATTGGGGGGTGGTCCGTGGTCTTCTTCTTGCCCTTTGTTGGAGTGAGCTTCTTCTGCTCCAATAGCTTTGCTGCATGGTCCTTGAACTCGTTGTGCTGCAGGAACTTCTTGAGTATGTCCTTGATCTTGATTGAGTCGGGGTAGACAGTGTTGTCGGTGCGGGGGTAGGAGATGAATCCTGCCTGGTACAATGACTCGGCGATGTTCATCGCGCGTGACGGTGAGACGCCCATGTTGCTCACGGCGCGCAGGAAGTCAGTGGTGCTGAAGGGTGTGGGCGGCTTGAGTGACTTCTTCTTTTTCGTCACCTTGGTGACAGTGCCCTCTTTCGCGCCCTTGAGCTTCTCGTAAATGCCGTCCGGCTTCTGCTTGAACTCCTTTGTCTTGTGCGCCGCCTCGAAATCCTTTTCCTTGTGGAACAAGGCACCAAGGACCCAGTACTTCTCGGAGTTGAAGGCGCGTCGCTCCTTCTCGCGGTCAACGATTAGTGCGAGGGTTGGTGTCTGCACACGGCCCACGGACAGGAACTCCTTGCCAAGGCGGCCTGATGTGAGGGAAACGAAGCGCGTGAGGACAGCGCCCCACACGAGGTCAATTTCGCGGCGGGTGTCGGCGGAGTCGGCGAGGTTATAGTCCAGTTTGACCAGCTTGTCAAAGGCGCCCTTGACCTCTTCCGGAGTGAGGGCGGAAAACCTTGCGCGGTCCACGTTCGCGTCAAACTTCATGACCGTCAGGGCCTCACGGCCGATGGACTCACCCTCGGTATCGAAGTCAGTCGCGATTGTGACGCGCTTCGCTTTCGGGGCGAGTTTCTTGAGTGCGTCAGTGATGTCCTTTGCGGATGTTGAGTATATGAGTGGGGCGTCGACCAGCTGGTGCAGGTTGACGCCGCGCCAGTTGTTGTACTCGCGCGGGTAATCGACGTTGAGTATGTGGCCGCGCAACGGGACAACGAGGGTGTCGTTGCCTATGTCATAGACAGTTAAGGAGCCTACTTGTACGACCTTCGGTACTTTTGAGCTTAGTATTTCAGCTAGGCGGCGTGCCGCAATTGACTTCTCTGCGATAATCAGTCGCACGCACATGCCTCCACAAAGCCATAGAACAGGGGCGCCGGCTTCTCAAGGGCTGACTTGAACTCGGGGTGCGCCTGCGTGCCAATAAAAAACTTGTGGCTAGGGATTTCAAGGAACTCCATGAAAACGCCGTCAGGCGAGCGGCCCGAAAACTTGAGCTCACCGGCCTCCACGCGCTCAATGTAGTCAGGGTTGACTTCATAGCGGTGGCGGTGGCGCTCACTCACCAAGTCATGGCCGTACAGCTTGGCGACTCTTGAGCCCGGGCTCAATTTGGCGTCATAGGCGCCGAGGCGCATGGTGCCGCCGAGGTCGCCGCCCTTGCCCGGGATTATGCTGATGACGGGGTGGGGTGTGTTGGGGCTTATCTCAGTGCTGTTGGCCTCGGGCAAGCCGCACTTGTTGCGCGCGTACTCGATGACAGCCATCTGGAAGCCGTAGCACAAGCCGAGGTAAGGCATGTTGTTCTCCCGCGCGTACTTCACGCACGCTATCTTGCCTTCGGTGCCCCTGCTGCCGAAGCCGCCGGGGACTATGATTCCTTTGACGCCTTTGAGGGCGTCCTCAACGCTCACGCGGCCCTCCTCGATGTCAGTCGTCTCAACCCACTTGAGATGGACCTTGGTCTTGAGGTGGGCGCCCGCGTGCAGCAAGGACTCCATGATTGAGACGTAGGAGTCTTTGAGTGCAGTGTACTTGCCTGTGATGCCGACGGTTATCTCCTTCTCTGGGTTGACAACTGAACTGACGAGATTCTCCCACTCCAGCAGGGTCAGGTGGCCCTTGCCAAGGCCGAACTCCTCGAGTATCTTGTCCGCAAGGTTCTCGCCCTCGAGAACGAACGGGACCTGGTAAATGCTTTCACAGTCATGGTCGCTGATGATGTGGTCAAGCGGGACATTGCAAAAGAGCGCTAGCTTATCGCGCACCTTGCTGTCCAGCGGGTCATCGCAGCGGCACAGGATGAAGTCGGGCTGGACACCCATGCGCTGGAGCTCCTTCACGCTCTGTTGTGTGGGCTTCGTCTTTTGCTCGCCCACGACAGCGAGCTTGGGAACGAGGGTGACGTGCAGGAACAGGACGTCTTCCGACCGCTTCAGCTGGCGCATTGCCTCGATGAAATAGGCGTTCTCGATGTCGCCGACAGTGCCACCGACCTCTATGAGCACTATGTCAGCATTTGCCTTGTTGCCGACATTGGTTACCCACTCCTTGATCTCGCCCGTGACATGGGGAATGAACTGGACGTCAACGCCCAAGTACTCGCCTTTGCGCTCCTTGTTGAGCACGAGCTCGAATATCTTGCCGCCGGTCGGGTTGTTGGGGCGGGACATCTTGATGCCGGTGAAGCGCTCGTAATTGCCGAGGTCCATGTCGCACTCGGTGCCGTCATCAAGCACGAACACCTCGCCGTGGCGGATGGGGTTCATCGTGCCTGCGTCGACATTGAGGTAGCCGTCGAACTTTATTGGCGCAACGCGGTATCCGCGGGCCATGAACAGCTTGGCGAGGGACGATGTGACTACACCCTTGCCCAAACCACTCAATACCCCTCCAGTAACAACTATAAACTTCATGAGAATCACTTCAGCCCGCTAAGGGCAAGGCGGTAGCGTGTGATAAAGATGTTCGCCTTCACAATCTCCAGATACGGAATGATGAACATGAAAAGAATAAAGGCGTCGAACAGTGCGGCGAGCCAGAACAAGTAGAACTGGCCGAAGAACACGTCCACCACGAGCATGAGGAAAAGCAGCACGAGCATGAACCCGTAGTACGTCAGCACCGCAAACGGCTTCTTTATGCAGTACTTTGCGGACTCCTCAAGCGCCTCCCTAAAGCGCTTGTCGTGCAGGATTATGGATTGCGGGATGTAAATGAAGAACGCCCACAGGCCGAGCTCCGCGAGGGCGATGAGCCACGTTGGCAGTTGGAGGAAAGTGAACACGAGGCCAACGAAAACTGTTGCGGCGCCGAGTATTGTCCAGGCAGCCATTATGCGGTAAAGGTAGCGGGGGAAGCGGACCATGAGCTTGCGAAACCCGATGTCGTCCATGGTGCGGCGAAGCTTCACGACCAGCGTGACGGCAGTGGACAAGAAGGCCATCGCAAACAACCCGATTAATCCGACAACCAAAAAGAACGCGTAGTCCAGCGGGCCGATGGTGCCCGTGAGCACGTCGGCGTAGCGCACGAAGCCGGCGCCAGCCACGACATAAGTGAAAAAGCCTAGCATGAAAAGGGTGACGGCGAGAACAAGGAAGCTGAACGGGAGGATGAGCCGGGCGCTGTCGATGTATGTCTCCAGCGAGTCAACTATCAGCTTCATAGCACAATTATTTGGGGGAAGGCGTATTTAATGCTTTGTGGCTTCGGATTTAAGGCAGAACAGGAGTGCCTCAACCACGCGAACAGAGTACTCTTTGCCGAGCTCACCCTCGAAAATCAGCTGCTTGTAGTTCGGCGCACGGCCAATGACACCGCCGGACTTGGCGCGCTTGAGGGCAATGGTGCTGAACTCCCTGCCCTCAAAAAGCCTGTTCCGCTCGAGCGACAGCTTGCGCCCCAGAGCAGAGCACTCGACGCTCCGTGCCTTGGTGGTTTGGGAGGGCAGCTTATCCATCAGTGCGGCAGCAGTGTTCGGGCGAGGACAGAACTTGGATGTGTTTGTCACGTCAGGGCGCACGCGCTCCAGAAGGGCGAGGGTTTCCTGGAAGTCTTCATCAGACTCGCCGGGAAAGCCGACGATGATGTCCGTGCTTACCACGCAATCGGGGTATCGGCCACGGAACGCCTTTGCCACGAGGCTGAAGTCGGCTGCCGAGTGCTGGCGGCGCATCGCCCCGAGGACGCCATCGCTGCCGCTTTGCACAGGGATGTGAATGAACTTGTATACCTTGTCCGATGCATATGCGTCCAGCAGCTGCGGGAGGATTGCCTTGGCAGCACCCGGGTTCATCATGCCAATGCGCACCCTGAAGCCGCCGTCGAGGGAGGTTACGGCATTGATTAGGTCGGGCAGCGATGAGCCAGAGTCAAGGCCGTAGATTGCAGTGTCCTCGCTCGTGAGCCACAGCTCCCTTGCGCCGAGCCCGATGGCGGAGCGGCAGGAGCGCACGATGTCCTCAAGCAGGTAAGAGTGCAGGCGGCCGCGGGCGTTCCTGGTGCCGCAAAAAGCGCAGTTGCCAAGGCAGCCCTCGGAGATTTGAATTGGGGCTATCGGGCCGTATTCACAGGGCAGGGAGTGCTTGTCCTCGCGTGATTGCGCAAAAGGGACGCGCTCGCCGCGCAGGACAGAAGGAATCTTGCTGAGTGAGTCAGTGTCCAGGAATTCCTTGGCGCCCGCCACGAGCAGCTGCTCCATATTGATTTTGGGGAGGCAGCCGCATACAATGACTCGCTTGTTCATGGCAAGCAGGGCTTTTATGCGGTCGAGTATCTTGCGCTCGGTAGCGTGCTTGACTCCGCAGCTATTGAGAAAGATGATGTCTGCACCTTCGGGTGTAGTGACTAGCTCGCAGCCCTCTTGCAGTAGGGTGCCCTTGATAATGCGCGCGTCACTTTCGTTGTGCGCGCAACCGTACGACTCTACGTACGCTTTCATAAGTGTTACTTGGATTTCTGGCGGTCGCCGAAGAAGTCAACCTTCTTTCCGCTCAGGAGGTCACCTGCCAGGACAGAAAGTGACCCAAGGAAGAACGCGGCGAACACTGCGCCAATGGGGGTGCACGGGGCAAGGCCGCACCAAGTTGATGTCGTAATCATGTCGAATGCTTTCCCTTCAAACCCGAGGTACATGCCAGCAAAGCCAACGGCTGAAAAGCCAAGCGGCAGCCAAAGCGTGTGGCCGAACCCGGTCAGCTCATCGAGGACATCGGGGAACGCGAGGCCAGCCATGAAGAAGCCCAAGGCAAACACGATGATGGGAAATGCCAGTGCATTCATCACGTGAAGAAGTGCAATAGTAATTATTGCGCCCACGATAGCTGGAGCAGCGTAGTTAAGGATTTTTTTGATTTTCATGCCCACACCAAAGGCTTATTGTGCCGGCAGCAGAATAAAAAGACCACGGTTATTATACCTCCTAGGGCATAATAGGGGGCATGGAAGACGCTAGCTTGCCTTGGACAGAGAAGTATCGCCCAACGCATCTCAACGATATTGAGGGCCAAGACGAGATAGTCAAGCGGCTAAAGGCGTATACAAAAAGCGGGAGCATGCCAAACCTCATGTTTGCGGGCAGGGCAGGCATTGGAAAAACCGCTTCGGCAATCGCGCTCGCGAACGAGATGTACGGCGACGATGTCAACAGGAATCTTCTGGAGCTTAACGCAAGTGATGAGCGCGGGATTGACGTAATCCGCGGGAAGATAAAGAGCTTCGCTGGTGCGCTTGCGTATGGTGGCGTCCCGTTCAAGGTAATCTTCCTTGACGAGAGTGATTCATTGACTCGGGATGCGCAGAACGCGCTTCGCAGGACAATGGAGCGCTACTCAAAAACATGTAGGTTCGTACTGTCATGCAATTACTCGAGCAAGATAATTGAGCCAATCCAGTCTAGGTGTGCACTGTTCAGGTTCAGGCCGCTCACGGACGACGATATTGAGAAACGGCTCAAGCACGTTGCCAAGGCGGAAGGCGTTGACATCGATGAAGGCGCATTCAAGGCAATGGTGTATGTCGCCGAAGGTGATATGCGCAAGGCAATCAACACGCTGCAGGTCGCGGCATCACTCGGAAAAGCAGTCACAGAGGACACCGTGTACAAGGTTTCCTCACGCGCCAGGCCCGAGGAAGTCGCAAAGATGCTCGGCATCGCAATCAATGGCGATTTCATGGACGCGAGGAAGCTCTTGGACAAATTGCTCTACGAGTACGCGCTGTCAGCAGAGGATGTCCTCCTGCAGGTGTACCGCGCGGTTGTCGACAGCAAGGACATTGACGATAAGACAAAGATAAGGCTCATCGACCGCATCGGGGAGACATCATTCCGCGTTACCGAGGGTGCAAACGAGCGCATCCAGCTCGAAGCGTTCATAGCACAGCTAGCACTAATACCTAGGGAAGTGAAATAGAATGCCAACCGTATTCATGGGCTTGCAGGGCGTCGCCGTAAGCGACCCCGGCACACTAAAGGACTTGGTGAAGCGCCTCGCGCCGCACAAGATGGACGGCGAGATAGAGACCGCACTCCAAAGGTTCAAGCTAGGCACCACCACCCCCAGCGAGTTCTGGGCGAGGATGGGTGTCGAGAACTGGGAGAGGGCTGAGACAGACCTTATGGCTAATTTCACTACAAGCCGGGATTTGAGTGAGGTTGTGGGGTACCTAAAGCGCAAGAACTACAAGGTCGTTCTGCTCGCAGACATGCCATCCGCATGGGTGGGCATAATCCTCAGCCACAACAAGCTCAAGCACTACTTCGACGGCGCGTACTCAACAGCGGACCTGAAGGCAAGCAGGCGGCAGGCATCGGCATACCAGCGCCTGGCCGAAAAGTACGGTGAGAGCGTTGTTGTGGACAATGACGAGAGCAACCTGCTTGCGGCAAGCCGCGCGGGAATGCACACAATCCTCATCGGCAAGAGCGAGGGCGTGTTCAAGCCCGACTACGAAGTGAGCTCGCTCAGGGAAGTCAAGGAAGTCCTAT
>JAUVIW010000108.1 GCA_030592525.1 archaeon | reverse complement strand
CTCTGCAGCTCTCCGCCGGACAGCCCTTGCACCGGCGTCTGGTAAATCGACTGAAGCTCCTTTTTGATGTAAGTGTCGTAAACTTCAAAGTTAATTTTGCTTGAGTTGACCAGCTCCGCAACCGTGCCCTCGAAATCCGTGCTGATGTACTGCGGCTTGTAGGATATTGTGAACCCCCAGTCCACAGGCCCCTCATCGCTGTCCTCGACGCCCGCGAGTATTTTCATGAACGTTGACTTGCCAATTGCGTTCGGCCCAAGGACGCCGATGACTTCACCGACACGCAGCTGGCCACCGTCAACCTCCAGCCTAAAGCCAGGGTACGTTTTCGTGAACAATGGGTACTCGAGTGTCTCGCGCGTCTTCCATGCATTGCTCGGCGGCTTCACAGGGAACTTTATCTCGTAATCCCTGAAGCGCATGTTCTCCGTGCGCAAAAACCCTCCGAGGTACTCGTTTATCCCGGTGCGCACTCCCTTGAGCGACGAAACGATTCCGTAAGCGCCTTCCTTTCCGAACATCACGTGAGCGTAGTCACTCAGGTAGTCGAGCACAGCCAGGTCGTGCTCAATGACAATCACTTTGGCGTCTTCAGCGAGGCTGCGTATGATGCGCGCGGCGTTAAGCCTTTGCTTCACGTCCAAATAGCTCGTGGGCTCGTCAAAGCAATAGATGTCCGCCTTCTTCTGCAGCGCAACCGCAATGGCGGTCCTCTGCAGCTCTCCGCCACTAATTTCTGTGAGCTTCTTGTCCATGATGCCGTCAAGCTCCAAGCCGCTCAAGTCAAAGTCGCGCTCCCTCGTCTTTTCAAGCAGCTCGCGCACAGTGCCATTGAATGTTTGTGGTATGCGGTCGATGTTCTGCGGCTTGAACGCTATGCTGATGCCGTGGTCGCGCAAGTGCTCGAGGTGGACCTGTATCTCCTGGCCGCGGAACCGCTCTATAAGCTCGTTCCACGTTGCGCTTTTCTTCCCGAGGTTTGGCTCGAGCAATCCCCCGAGTATGCTCAGCACAGTGGTCTTTCCTATGCCGTTGGCTCCGATTATGCCAACCACGCCTTCCTTTGGCACGGGGAGGTTGTACACCCTGAACCCGTTCACGCCAAACTGGTGCACTGGGTTCTCTAGCTCTTCGGGCAGGTTGACTATGGTGATTGCCTGGAAAGGGCATTTCTTTACGCATATGTTGCATCCTGTACACAGCGTCTCGTCAATGATGGGGTACCCCTCATCATCCTTGGTGATGGTCTCATCACCCATCCTGACGCCCGGGCAGTACATGATGCACTCATACGAGCACTTCTTCCCTTTCACGCACTTCTTCCTGTTTAGCACTGCAATGCGCATAGCGTTGTTTTTGTGCACCGGCTTTTTAAAAGCCTTTGCCGATAACCCTCTGTTATGCGTGTCATCAAACGTGACCTGCCGCTAATGATTTTGGGAGTGGACACTCTGGATGACCTGTGGCACCTCGACAAAATCATCGAGCCCGGCGACGAAGCCTCTTCCCGAACAGAGCGCAGGCACAAGACCGAGTCCGGCAAGTCCGACCGCGTGAAAGTAACAATCCAAATCCGCATCGAGAGCATCGAGTTCCAGAAGTTCTCGAACAAGCTCCGCCTCCTGGGCACAATCATCGGGGGCAAGCCGCAGGAGTACATTTCAATGGGTACGCACCACACCATTGAGCTGTCGCCCGGCGACAGCGTCGTCATAAGGAAGGTGCGGTGGTCCCGCTACCAATTGCAGCGCATAAAGGAGGCCGTCGCCTCCACGGAAAAAGCCAAGATAATCATAGCGGTCATGGACATTGACTCATGCAATCTCGCCGCCTTGCGCGAATTCGGCATCGAGGCCAAAGGAACTTTCCGCGGCTCGCAGGGCAAGCAGTTCGCCGGTGACGCCAACCAATTCTATTCCGAGGTCGCCGGGGCGCTCGGGAACATCGAGGCTGATTCCATCGTGCTTGCCGGCCCGGGCTTCGCGAAAGAGAATTTCATGAAGTATTTGAACGAAAAGTTCCCCGCGCTCGCAAAGAAGACAATCCTTGAGGACATCGCTGGCTATGGTGAGTCTGGAA
The DNA here is from genome assembly GCA_030592525.1 of archaeon. Lineage (GTDB taxonomy): Archaea > B1Sed10-29 > B1Sed10-29 > WALL01 > WALL01 > JAUVIW01. Next base: position 1,157 of record JAUVIW010000108.1, on the reverse strand, counting down.
TCCAGGAGGCGCTGCGCAAGGGCGCGGTCCAAAAGGTTCTTGAGAACACGCGCGTTGCAAGAGAGACCGCGATGATAGAGGAAGTTCTCGAGGCCATAACACTTGACAAGGGCGCTTACGGGCTCAAGGAAGTCGAGGAGGCCCTGGACTACGGGGCTGCTGACCTGCTGCTTGTGACGGACGAGGCCTTTTCCAAGCACCGTGATGAAGTCGAAAAGCTGCTGGACAAGGCTGAGAAGACGCGCTGCGAGTACCACATCGTGAGCTCAGAGCATGAGGCGGGCCAGAAGCTAGACCATGTTAGTGGTGTTGTGGCACGGCTGCGCTTCAAGATGCGCTAAGCCATGAACATGAAGTACAGTGCCACAGCCAGTATAGCAAATATTATCCCGGCAGCCATCAGGCCTAAAACCACGAGGGTGCTGCCAACCATGAACGCATCAGCCTTGCTGGCCTTTTTTTGGAGTCCATCTGCGCCGGCACCTCTGCCTTGTGCTGCTTTTCTGAGTGCGCTGCGAGAACCTCGGGCGGCGCGTCTCCTTTCACCCACTCCTTTCCGTTGTGGCAGAGCCACTCGCCGTTCTCGGCCCTTTGGCACCAATATCTCTTTTGCGCATCGAGGTAGTAGTTTGGGTTCATTTGCCACCCCTCAACATTCGGCCCATCACACGGTAGTTGTACCTCTGGCCCTTGATGAGTATATAGTAGGCTGCGTTAACCGGCAAGAACAGTATTGATATCATCAGGAGGAATCCTGCGAGAAACACCAGGGTTATCATCAGCATCAAGATGCCCGGAACGTCCCCGGTTGCACCAAGAATGGCCATCCCCACTACCCGTATAATGTCTGCCACGATGCCTACCAATATGATGCTGCCAAACAGCATCGGGAGCATCAGGATTTGGTACACGAGTGCCTGCTTTGCCTGGAACCTAGTCTCCTTTTCCTTGAAAATAAGGTACACCAGCAGTGGCGCGAGTATCGGGACGAAGAACATGGGTAAGTGTGCCCATGCCGCAAAAAGCTTTTCCTCCCCCTCCTCTTCCCAGGCTGGGTCGTTATCCATTGTCTTCCGGGGCTGCTTGCACTTGGCTCGTGAGGACATCATCCCAGGAAGAATTTCCTTACCATCCATGCTACTATGATTTCCCGAGCT
>JAUVIW010000115.1 GCA_030592525.1 archaeon | reverse complement strand
CCGTCATCGAACTTCCAGATGTCCACCTCACGCGCGTCGTAGTGGTATAGGGAGTTGCCCATGCTCCCGCACTCAACGCTCGGTATCGCCATTGAGATTAGGACAATGGGCTTTCCTGTTTCTTCGTAAATCTGCTTAAAGTCAGCGTCCAGTATCCTGCCGAAGTTCTCTTCCATTTCCTCGAGCGTGGGGTCGCAGTTGTCACTCAAGTCCTGCCACCATGACACTCCAATGAAATCCGTTTCAGCTATGATATCCTTCACTCGCTCGTACTGCCAGTAAATCGGGCTCGTAACGCTTATTGGCACGTTGTTGTTCAGGTCATAGTACAATTTTCCCGAGTATATCTTCTTCGCGTCCCTGATGGCCTGAACCCATTCATCCATCACGAAGCCGGGTGCCTGGTCGCTCAGGAGCGCGCGTGTCAAAGAGTTGTACTCCGCGCCCACCGACGTTGCTGACACGCCAAGCTCTTCAGCCAGCGTTGCGCTGTCGAGTATGTATTGAGTGTGTGTTGCGGAGGCAGAGTGCCACCACGCGTCACTCTTTCCTACAGGGTCCGCGTCAATGGCCTGCCATATTTGGAACCGCCATATCACTTTCATGCCCGCGTCCTGCGCGGCCTTGGTCTCGAACCGCGTTGCGTCGTCGGGGTAGCAGTAGCCGCAGTCCTTCCACAGCTCCATTGAGTTGCCGTCTTCCCTGATGCGCCACGTGGGTGAGAGCTCCACCCACTTCGCGTTGTCAAGCTTGATTTCCGCGATGGTGTCCTCGGTAGCGCCGTTCTCGTAAAAAATGTCCCACCAGAAGTCGATTATCGCGATGCCGTTCTGGAACTCTTCCCCGTTCACTCTCGGAAGGAATGGCTTCGTGCCTTCAGGGTAAGTGTAAGTCGCCGGGTCAATCGTCCACCAGCGCCATTGCGTTACTATGTCGTTCACTTCCGCGCCCGTTTCAGGTATCTCACGGTGCATGTAGTACGTCCCCTCTGTCTCGTTCGGGTATATTACGTCGCTTCCCTCGAAGCCCACGCCATTGCGCACATAAGCGTATCCCTCTGCGCCGAGTGGGATGTCAATCTCGCGGTACCATGTGTTGGGCCCGATGCGCTCCATGGGGTGCAGTTGCGGGAGCCCCATTGCCCACCCGAAGTCCAGGTAAATGTCGTCCTCTGGCGGCGTGATATCCGGCACTGTTACTGTGAACTTGGCCACGCCTGTTCCTGGAACGAACTCAGCCAGGCCCTTGGCTGTTTCCAACGCACCCTTCTCCCCGAGCTGGTCAACGACCAATTGCTCGCCGGCGCCGGTGTCAGGTGCGCACGCGCCATCAACGCACGTGAGGCCCACAGAACAGAATTCGTTTGTGGTGCATGCAGCTCCGGGACCGTTGTACTCCGCGCACCCGGCTAGCACTAAGACCAGCAGTATTGGCAGTAAGACAATGATTCGGTTCATGCTGGAAGCAAGGCAGGAGGGGTTTTTATTGGTTCACTCAACCTTGACCTTCTTTCCAACGGCCTTCTTCGGCGCGAGCTTCTTCAGGGTAACAGTGAGGACACCATTCTTGTAGTGGCTCACCACGTTGTCCGAGTCCACCGCGTCCTTCAGGCCAATCTCCTTGTGGAACTGCCCCGGCACGTTGATTGTCACGTGGTTCGGTGTCGCGCGGATGTCAATGTCCTTCTTGTCCACACCCGGCAGCTCGGCCTGGATGTCGAACTCGTTGTCGCGGTTGATGACATCAACAAGGGGCTCGCGCTCGTCACGCACCTCTATCTTCTTCTCTGTCGGCTGCAAATTGCCGAACTCGCGAACCTGCGGCTTGCCGTCCGGCCCAATCTTCATCGAGAACCCGTACGACACGGGCTTCCCGGGCTCGAGGCCCTTGAAGCCGGAGAACGACTTTTTCATCATCGCGTCCATCATCTCGTCTATCCGGTCGAACTCGTCAAACAACCCGTAAAACGGGTTCCTGCGCTTCCAGAATTCCTTGCGTTCATCGTCCATACCTCTTTTTAAGTGAAAAGTAGTATAAAAGTATTGATGCCCAGGAAAAAGCGCAAGGCACGCAAAATAGGGTTTGGCGCGGCTGCCACCTCAATCCTTCGCCACGTGGCAGACAGGCCGTACATACGCAGCGGCATCAAGAGAACCACGAAGGACGTGGTCCAGGAGCACAAGATAGTCAGCGAGATATTCCCGTGGACGCACATGACCCTCGCCATGGAGTTCTGGCGCAGGCTCAACAAGGTCTCCCGAAAGGACTTCAAGAAGAAGAGGACCGCGGAATGGATATCCATACACAACAGCCAGCTTTCGCTGGGCGACTTCATGCTTGAGAGGGACTCAAGCAAGAAAGACCTCAGGCCGGATAAGCGCGTGCAGGGAATGCGCCTTAACATGAAGGAGGTTAACCGCTTATGGCCGAAGAGCAAGAGCGTTGAGTTCCGTAGGGCCATGGTCGACCTTGACGCAGCGCTGCAGGCAAAGGTCGAGGGAATCATACGCATGGTCACGCCGAGTGAGGGGCAGGCGGCTGATGCGATAAGCCACATCAAGGGCGCGCGCGACGCGGGCTTTGAGTCGTACAAGCTCGAAAAGAAGTATGGCTGGGACACCTCAATCACGCAATACAACGAGATACTCCGCAAGAAAGTGTACGACATCGGGTTCAACTTCCTTAAGGCCGCGAGCATTGTGCATGGCATTGACGGCAAGGAGTCTGACAAGGTAAACCATGCCCTGAGCGGGCTGATGATGTTCGCAATGGCGTACGATGACCTCAACGACCTGAAAGAGGACTATAAGACGCAGCCCAACCTACTGGTCTCGCTAGCGAAAGAGAACAAGGAGTTCGAGGCACTCGAAAAAGGCATTAACAGCGGCGGGTTTCCGCACGGTCGCCGCCGCCTCACATGGATTGAGCGCAAAACACCCAAGACATACAATGATTTCATGGTTCACGTCAACAAGCAGCGCATGCTCGCGCGCGGGTTCTTCACCGACAAGATGATGACACGCTACTCCCAATACGTGATGAGCAAGCCCCTCAAGAAGATCAGGTTCAGGT
>JAUVIW010000081.1 GCA_030592525.1 archaeon | reverse complement strand
GGGCATCCTTCCGGAGCGCATGGTTGAGTGGTCGAAGAAGCCTAAGCACATTCTGGAAACGCTAGCAAACCTCAAGAAGAAGGGCGAGCTTAACGAAAAAGCATTGGAGAACCTGCGGAACCTTGGCTTCTAGATTTTGGAATCTCACATGCCTATGGTGGTGCTGCTTCGGCAGCCCCCACCCAAAACAGTTATATATGGTTATTGGGACCATCCAGGTAGTGAAGGTAAGGGACGTGGACTACAAGACGGCGAAGAAGGAGGTTCTCGGCTATTACCGAAACTACCGCGAGGCTTATCCTCATGAGGTGGCGGAGGGCCTTGAGCTGGACTATGAGCTCGTGTGCGGCATTGTTGACGAGCTAAAGGCATCAAAGCGCCTTGAGGTAATCAAATGAGCATCCACTACAAGGCTGGGGACGCGCTGAAGGGGGACATGCTCATCGGCCGCGCGAGAAAGCTGACCAAGTTGCGGACCGTGGTTTTCAGCGGCAGGCACAAGTCCCAGCAGCTAATGCTGCAGGAAAACGCCTTTTGCCGCATAGAGAAAAAGCTCCGCTTCGTGAAATAGCTAAGCCGATAGCGTCGGCCGCATCCTTATCCTGTAGGCCCTTTTGCCCGGCAAAGTGACACTTGCCTCGTTGCCCTTGAACGTCTCAATCCTCGTGGTCGCGTTCTCAAGCAACTCCTTCTCAATGTCCATCGGCGTCTCCGCACTCGCAATCACTCCGATGCCCATTGTGCCGGATAGCTTTGCGAGCTCGACAATCTTTTTCTCGAGAACCCCGCCTTGTCCGGAAACAATTTCCTCTCCTTCGAGCAGTACCTCTATTTTCAGCTCGCTTGACGAGTACTCCTTTTTGTAGTCCTCGTACAGCGCTTTCATGAGCGAGTACATCAGGCCCTTGAGCAGGTACGGGTCCATGCCGCGTATGTCGACGAGCGCAACGCGCCCCATTTTCTTTAGCCATGGCGCCACGATTTCCGTGCTCTCAACCTTTCCAGAGAACAGGTTCGGCACCATTACGTCGAGCAGCGCACACGCCCTTATCCCGCGCATTGCGTAGTAGAGTGATTCCTTTTCCTTGACAGCGGCGAGCTTTTCCTTGACTTCGTTCAGGTTCTTGACCTTTTGGTCGAGCACGTGCCCGATCAAATCCGTGGCCTTGCCTTTGCCGATGCCCGCGGCCTCGGCGAAAGTGTCCCTGTCCATCACGGTCAGGTCAATGAACATGTCGGTCCCGGGCTTGAACTTTCGCACTGGCATCCCCATGGGGTCTGATTCCACTTTGAACTCGGAGTACGTTGTGGTGTCCGGGTTTGGCTGGTCTATCTTGGTGTATGTGCCGTCATCGAACACGACCGTGCTCACGCCGTTCGTGACGCATCCCTCGATGATGATGCGGGTGGCGCGCTTGCGGGATTCGCCCGTGACTACTGTGAGCAGGAAGTCCTGCACGGCTTCCTCCTCTTTTTCACCTGAGGAGCCCAGGCCCATGTTCGTTTTTCCTGTCACTACTGGCATGAGCATCTGCGGCCCTGCTTTCCTGACAACGATGCTTGGCAGTGCGAGCGGCTCGCCGAACAGTTCCTGCACGCCTTCGGGCGACGCGTACTTGATGTCTATGAGCTTCACATTGTATTCCGCGCTCTCGCTCCTCGCTTTTGATGCCAGCTCTTCGAGCCCGGTGTACATTTCGTCCACTGCGCCTATGAGCGTGCGGGGCGTGAACTTGATGTACTTGGGGTCGGTGGTTATTCCGAGGAACGACCCCCTGAATATTGGCGTGTGCTTTTGGATGAGGAATGTGTTGTTCTTCAGCGCCTCGGCGAGGTTTGTTGCGTTTCCTTCCACGGCAAAGAACTTGGTGAGCATGAGCACCATTCCCTTGATGGAGCTGCCCTGCCTGTCAAATATGATTATGAGCAATTGCTTGTCGGGGTTCTCGTAGTAAGCTATTTCTTTCTCTGACCACACGCCTGACAGTATCTGTTTCCATGAGCCGTGCGGTAGCGGAAGGGCGGTTATCACTATCACCTTTAAATACTCTTGTTTTGTTTGAATAACCCAATTCGCCTATAAAAGCCTTGTTGTTGGTGCGTAAAATGGATGATGCTACCAAATCTAAGATAACCTCGATTGTGAAGGACATGAGTGCCCAGGGAATGCCCAATGCCGAGATTGAGGAGAACCTCCGCTCAATGGGCATTGCTGATGCGGATATTATTGAGGTCATGCGCGATATCGGCGGCATTGCGCCGCCTGTCGAGGAGCCTGCTGCGGCACCAGCCCCGGTGATGCCTCAGGAGGAGCACATCGAGCGCTTGCACTCCACTGTCGGCGAGCTGAACGACAAGCAGGACATGCAGTCCGGTGACTTGGGTGCCATCCGCGAGGACTTGGACGCCATTAAGACTGACTTGGCGGAGATAAGGCCCTTGCTGTCCGCCATGAAGCGCATGAACGAGTCCTTGATGGACATCAACAAGAAGATGCTCGTGAAATACGGGGCTAGCGCTCCTGCGAAAAAGCCTAAGAAGAACGAAGAGTAATCACTTTTTCTTTCGCTGCCTTGCTAGCATCCACGCACCTATTGCTGCGGCGGCAGCTATCGCGATGAGGTAAATCGGGTCCACATACCCTTCTTTCGGCACCATCGTTCCCGCGATAACATAGTACACTCCGGCTTCCTTTGACACTACCCCTTTTGTGTCAAACGTCTCTCCGTTCATGGTGCACGTGTCGTAATGCCAAAAGAACTGGTCGTCCGTGGTCTCGCAGTCGTTCGCCCACTGTGACGATGTTATGAGCTCAACTTCGGTGCCTGCGGGCGCTGTTTTTGTGGTGCACTGGTAGTCGTGCTTGACTGCCGAGTAATCCACTAATGGCTTCGGGATGTACATCTTGCAGTCCTCGTACTCTATGCTGCTTATCAGCCGCGCGGTTGCGTAGCACCCCTGCTCCTCGTCTCCGTCATACCCGCATGTGAGGTCGCTTGTGAACTGTATCGCGCCGTCACTGTACCCCGCGGTTTGCGGGCATAGGTAGTATGACCCTCGGTCCTCACACCCTGTGAGGTCTTGGACTGTGTCCTGCGCGAACACGGCGCAGAGCAGCAGTATGACGAGCAGTGCTTTCTTCATTGTTCCAACCCCTTCTTGAATATTGACCCAATACTAAGCGGGAACCCTATAAATAACTGCTCGTAGATGCTTTGCCGCCCGTAGTTCGGGAACGGCAGGAAGTCGCGGGTGCGCCTTCCCATCATGCTGTCTGGCCCGACAGCTGGGTTGTTTTGGCCCAGTGTGCTGAACGGGTCCGCATTGCCCAGTGCAAAGCCGAGCTCTTTTCCGGGGTGCTGCATGAGCCCGCCTCCTGGTGCGGACATCATTGTCTGCCAGAACGCGGAGTCATCGTCAATCACGTGCGGCGGCTGCCCGTTCAGCACCTTGTGCTTGTACCTTTGCCCTCCGGCGGGTGCAGGCCCCGGGCTCGCTCTTGGCCGTGTGAGCTCAAAGAACACGAGTGCTGCCATCGCCACAATCCCTGCATACACCAAAATGTCCATGTTGAGCACTGCGCCTGTTCCAATGACTGCGAATGCGAGGAGGAACCTGAGCACCTAATCACCCCTTTTTCTTTGGCGGGTACAGCGGCCCGTAGTTGTCGCTCGGATCCCCCACAGTGTACCCCCACCTGAGCAGGCGGCCCAGGTGCTTGCCTATTTTGGAGCGCCATGGTGTGGCACCCCAGTACGGGTTCATGCGGATCTTCATTTTTGCTGGTATGCGGAACGGCGCGCCCCTGGTGGTCTCTATTACTATGGGCTCGAGCATTTCCGCGCCCTTGACCGTGACGCCGCCGTACGGCGCGGCTTTCTTGGCTTTGCTTGGCGTGATGGCCGATGCTACGACCATGAGTATGAACATGCCAATCGCTATTGGCTTGTATCCTGCTAAGTACACGATGACGCAGATGGCTCCCATCATGACGAGCTGGTCTGAGTCCACTTACTCCATCCTCCATGCGGGGCCGGCGCGGCTACTTCTCCTTCGCTGTGAGAAGTCCGGGCGCCCTCCGCTCATGATGCGGAATATTTTGAGCCCTGAAGCTATTCCGTCGCCGACGTCCTCCCACCATCCCTGTGACTTCCACGGCGTCTTTATCTTTAGGTTGTAGTTTGGTGGGTACAGGTACGGCGCTTCGCCGACGTCCTGGTAGACCACTGGCGTGAGCACTTCCTCGGGCTCTTTGGAGGCACCGCCTTGCGGCACGGCTTTCGGCCTTGTCCACCTGATTGTCGATAGCACCATGAGGGCGGAGGCTATTCCCATGAGCCATGCGAGCCAGCCCATGCCCAGCCACACTGCAATCAGGCAGATGCCGTTTGCGAGCCCCATTGGCTGCCCTTCCGCTGTCATTGTTGGTCAGGCTCCTGCATTGTTTTTCCGCCTTGCGTTGCCCAG
>JAUVIW010000048.1 GCA_030592525.1 archaeon | reverse complement strand
ACAAGCCGCAGTACATCAGCACGGATTTCGAGGGCACGGTCGCGGAGCTCATCAGCTCGAGCAAGATTAACTTCGAGGTTTACGACACTTACATCAAAAAGGAGCTTCAGTCGATTTACCAGACGCCGGTGCAAGGGCTGTCCGGCGGAGAGCTGCAAAGAGTGGGCATTTCACTCGCACTGGCGCGCGATTGCCAAGTGTGCCTGCTGGACGAGCCATCCGCATTTTTGGACGTGGAGCAGAGAATCAAGTTCGCGGGCATCATCCGGCGCGTGACCGAAAAAGTGGGCTTCACCACCATAGTGATTGACCACGACATCACGCTGCAGGACTACGTGAGCGACAGGCTGATGATATTCGATGGCGTGCCTGGTGTTAAAGGAAAGGCGCAGGCGCCGACAAAGATGCGCGATGGAATGAATGAGTTCCTCAAGGCTCAGGGCGTCACTTATCGCCGGGACCCGGACACCGGAAGGCCGCGGGCAAACAAGCCGGATAGCCAGAAGGACGAAGAGCAGAAGAAGAGTGGCGAGTACTACTATACTACTTAAATATCACTAGGGATTAAGGCTAGTTGTATGCTTTCTAGAGAATTGATTGGAAGGGAGATTCTTGACTCCACTGGATTGACAGTCGGGTATGTCGAGGACTTTGACATAGGGCCGAAGGGAAAGATAATCCGGATTATTGGGCTGCCAAAGGGCGTTGTTGACACGGTCACGCGCGCGAAGCTTGACCTGAAGATTGAGGACGTTGATGCCATCAGCGATGTCATTCTTCTCAAGAAGACGAAAGACAAGCTGTAAGGGGCTTACGGCGGGTTGCCAATATCCACATCAAAGACATAGCCCGTGCCATTGTACTCCCCGTCCCACGCATCAATCCTGAACACCTTGTCAGCACAGTAGCTGCCGCAGCCCGGAAGGGACGTCAGGTCGATGCCTGCGAGCGAATTCAGGTCAGAGCTGAAACGATAGTAGTTACTGCCCAAGATGGTCCACGAGCACCCGGACACATCAATCCCCCTACAAGTGGCGCCTCCGGAAGCATAAAAGATTGAGAACAGCACGAGATCATCATCGGGATCGCAGTAAGACCAATCAAAATCATATGCCTTGGCGTTAACCGTAGGTATGTCCTCATTGTTGGACGGCGAGGTGAACCACACGGCAGGCGGGTGGTTCTTCACGTACTTCACGTTGATTGATGTCTGCCCGAGCCGCGTGCTGCCCACGGTCTCGTTGTCCGAAAAAGAGTACTTGAAGACATTGGTCGCGGCCTCGTAAGCGCCGCCCGGATCAGAGCCGCGGTGGCTGCAAGTGTAGTTGGCCAGGTCACTCGGATAGCGGGCTGCCTCGACAGCGTAGCCGGTCATGGAAGCGGAGCCCATGTCCAACTGGACGGAAGTGAACGCGAACATCGCGAGGATTAGGGCGAAGGCCGACAGGGCCAGGGCGCCCGACAAGAGGAAGCCGCGCCTCAAAGCGCACACACCCCTATTTCGCCTGCGCCGCCATAGTCATAGCCCGTTGGGCTGGCACCGAACTCAGAGTAGTAGACGGCAGCATGCTTGTCATCACACGTTGTGTTAAAGCCTGTGGGGGGCTGGTCAGTGTTGTCCTCACCCATGTCATGGATGACCTTCATGGAGTCGGTGAAGCCGTAGTCAGGCGCATGCGCGGCGCTCATGAAAGCGTACAGCGCAGCCATCACGACGAACGCGATGCCAAGGACGTAAATGGCGTCGATGGTGAACACAACGCCCCTTACCTGCACACCATCACCCCCGTCTCATTGCCCTTCGAGCCGCGCGACACAGCCATGCACGCCTGGTACGCGCTGCCGTCAACATCCATTATGAACCCAAGGCTTGCGGCTGACACATTCAATTTGCCGTAGTCGTTTCCGGTCGCGCCGGTGTCATGCTTGTAGTAGTGCGTTATGGCCGCGGTATCCGCGGCAATCTGGTGCATCTTCACGGATTCCACTGTGCTGGTGGAGTCCTGGAGGAACACGTCAAAGCCTATTGCCAGCAAGCCGAGCATCGCGACAACCGCGATGAGGGAGACAACGAGGTCAGTGGAAAATATCTGCCCCTTACGCATACGACACCTCCATGTCCGATGACACTATGATTGTTTGGTCGCAGGTGTTAACAGCTGGCTCGCCAGAGGCGAGCTCCACGTCGACCAGCGGGTACGATGCGTTCACGTACTCATAGAGGTTGTTCTCGGCGCGGTACAAAGTGAAGTTCATCCAGAGGATGTCGCCGGCGAACTCAATGGTGCAATTGCTGAGGGAGACAGAGTACACATCCGGCCACCCCGACATGCCAATGCTCATTGAGCGGGTGCCAATCTGGCCGGGGGACACGCGAAGCTCGCCCTCCGAAGGCCTTATGGCATAGAAGTGGTTTATCGCAGAGCCCACACCCATGGCAGCGGACTCGGCCTTGTACTGGGCACTGGCGATGGCCGCGTTCTCCAATTGCACAAAGGCCGTGCCGATGATTACAGATGACACTATGAGCATTACAATGAACGACAGCAAAATGTCCAGCGATATCGTGCCCCGCATCACTACATCAATGAGCGTGGGCTATTTAATCGTTACTAAGCTCCAGGGCCGCGGGGGAGCCGTCGGAGTTGAATGCCGCTACTGACTGAGGGGTGTAGGGGTAGCCGACAATTATGTGGAACTTGCCCATCCTGCGGAAGAACTCGAGGTCCGCTCTTGAGGGCCTCGGGGGACCGGGGTGGGAGTGGACGGAACCGACCAAGGACAGGTCGATTGGCACCATGTACGTAAGGATTGAGGAGCGGCACTCCTCAAAAGTGCTTCCCGGGATTATGAGCGTCTCTGTTATTGTGCCGTCCTCGGCGCGGAGCATGCCGATGAACTCGCGGGGATGTGCGCCCTTCGATGCCTCGAGAATGAACTCCAGTGCAACGCGCGTTATCTTCATAGCACGTAGTAGAGAATTGTCGGAAATATAAGGCTTGCCATGCACGCCATGCGGCGCACTCCGGTCGCGAGGCAGTAGTAGCCGATGAGTGATGATGTTGCGAGGGCAATAATGCCGCGCGGCCCGGTGAACACTATGACCAAGGTGATGGTGACGCACAACGCGATGATGTTCAGCAGGCGCGAGTCGGCCCGTGAGACAAAGCGCGCGACCACGGTGCCCCCGTGCCACGCGAGAAAAGCCGACACGCCGAGCGCGAGCAGGATGGCACCCAATGCCTCTGGAAGTGATGCGCCAACGGCATCAACAACCATGCCGGCGCCGGAGCGCGGGCGGCCGACGACAAAGATTGCGAGCACGGCCATGAATGCGTAAACAGTGTTGATGCCTCCGAGCGCGGCGAGGAACTCCTCGGTATCCATCCGGCCAAACGCCTTGGCCATTGCGCCAGAGATGCTCACGGACACCCCTGGAAGAAGGGATGTAGGGAGTGCGAACGCTGCCGCGAGCACGGCGGCGCGCGGGCGCAGTGCTATTGATTCCGAGTCGCGCTGTGGTGGCAGCCTGTCGCGCGAACGGAGCGAGTGCACGATGGTGCTAACGCCGAAGAAGCCTGCGAGCAGCGGCATGATGAGCATGGTGTCGGCAGTGAGGCCGGCAAGTGTGGACAGCACCATTGCCACAAGGGTGAGCAGGCGGCGGCGGGAGTCAAGCAAAAGGAACGCCAATGCGGCTGCGAGAAGCAGGGGGGTTATCTCGCGCAGCAGTGGCGCGAGCGGCGCAGCGATGAACAGGAGTGGCAGCGCAATGATAGCTGCGAGTGCGGCTGTGAGGCCGCCGATAACCGTCAGGCGAAAGGCCTTGATGCCGTTGCCCTGGAGCACGAGGCGGTGGGCGGGAAGGACGCTGAGCGCGGAGGCCTCGTCGGGGACACCGAGGAACACGCTGGGGATGAAGTCAAAGAACGAGTGGGATATGGCCACGCCGATGGCGAAGCCGACGCCCTCGGGCATGAAAAACAATACAGGGAGAAAGGAATTCAGGTGCAGGCCGGGCACAAGGCCTGTGGCCATGCCGACAGCGACGCCCACAAGCACGCTTAGCATGACTCGAGCTCCTCCCCCACGAGCTCCAGCGCGCCGCGGTACGGCTTCACAGTTCCTGTGACGCACACGCGCTGGTTTTCGAGCACTGCGTAAGGCGCAATGCTCTTGGGGGAGAAGAAAACAACGCTGTCGTTGTTGACAGTGAGGAAGATGTTGGTGGTGTGGATTCGCTTCTCGTGAACAATGCCCTGAAGGATGATTCTGGAGTCGATGGGCACGCTGTCAAGCGAGTGCACTAACGGGATGTTAGCGGAAAAGTGGAGGAGGGCGATTCCAAGGAGGCTTAGGATGATGCAGGCTACAGCTACTAGCTGGTTATCTCCCACGGAACCCTTTCCCCCAAGATGCCCTTGACCCTGGCCTTCACTTTCTGGCCGCTGCGCAGCTTGCGCTTCGTGCGCACGGCGTACCAGCCCTGGCGCACGCCGGACTGGATATCGTATGGCACGTGAACAACAGCCCACTTGCCTGAGTATGCTTCGACAGTTCCCTCAACCCAGTCACGCCTGAAAAAGATGTAGAACCCCACGAAGAACGCGGCGAACACAATGGTGTAGGCAACCAACAAAAGGAAATTGAACTGCGAAAAGAAGAATGATGTTGCGGACAGGAGGACGCCGAGGATGGCGAGGCCCCCGAAAAAGTATTTCTCGGAGTTGTTGTATTTGTCGAAGCCGAGCACGGAAATTAATGCGAAAAGCGCGACCGCGGCAAACATCAGCTCCTGCTTGAAGAACGCAATGCTTAGCGCGGAAACATAGAGCAGCAATACGCCAATCTGGGAGCGCCAGATTCGTATCTCATGCTTGCCGCCGCCTGTTTGCTTGACGTACTTGGACAGGAACTTCATGGGCATCACTAAGAAGCCGTGACTATATATTTGTAGCCCCGGCACCCGCTTTGCTGGCAGTTAAGCGCTATGTTAACCATGCTGTTGATGTGCGCCACGGTGCCCGAATCGAAAATCCGCTTTGTGCATATCGTGGTTCCGGCTGTGGTCGGGCCCTCGACGCTCAATTTGTAGGTGCGCGCCTTGTCCACGACGGAAAGAGAAATGGGCGCAAGCTGCACGCTTGCGCACTCGGGGTGCACAAGCTTGCCTTTGGCGAGAGCGAGGTCTGCCTGGGAGCGGATGGTTGCCTCGGCAGCAGTATGGAACGTCTCCTCAGAATAGATTGTGTAGCTGACAAGGCCTGCTGAGATGACGATTACAGCAACGAGCGCTATTTCAAGGGAGGTTTGCCCGTGCATTATAAGCACGCATCCCCGATATGTGCCTTGCCGTTGTCAGCTACACCCTCATCCTGCAAGGGGTCTATTCTGTCCGTTGAACAGTCCTTCTCGACCTTAACCACAAATGTGTTGCCGTAGTCGCCGCAGTAGGCGGTCATCTTGATGTACTTGGCGTAAGGAATCAGCTTTGTTTTTTGTTTGTCATTAACGAGGTCGAAGTACTCACCCCACACACCCGTCTTGTTGACGTACAGTGTGGTGGCCGCGAACGGGTCCGGGTCCAAGTAGACTGTGACGTTCTTGAACGAGCCGCAGCCAGAATACGACACTTCTTCGGCGGCCTGCGCAACGCGCTGCGCCGACGACGCGAGAGTGACCGCAATGCCTGTGTCGATTGTCTGCTCAGCCACGTCCTTTGCCAGCGGAATCGAAAGCGTGGCTAGCACTGTAAGCATGATGACAAGTATCAGCACAAACTCTATAGTGACTTGACCACGATCCAAACTAAATCACCTACAAACACAGAAACCGCCAGCCCTAATAAGAGTATTGGAACCAGTGGTATGCTTTGCTTCACCAGCACAGCCTTGATGCCCTTTTTCTTTAGCGCGGCAATCTCGTCGGGCTCGATGCCCGCGGCATTGTACTCAGAGACAAGGGTGTGCTTGGGTGTCTTGAAGCCGGAGAAAAGCATGGAGAGCATGGACGGAGTGAAAGCAGTTACCTTGCCTTTTTTCACGTAAAGCGTCTCAGCGCTTATCTCGCCCTCTGCCTTGCTGAGTGGCACGCGCTTCCTGAGCACATGCTTCGTGCCATAGCTCGCGGCCTCAAAGAATGATATGAATGCCAGGGAGATAAATGCCAGCGGCACAATGGCCGAGAGGTCCTGCGTCAAGGCGGCCCCGATGGCGGCGAGCGCGAGCGCGGCCAAATGCCTGTAGGGAATGAAGGGCAGTGGCGCCACCAGGATAATTGACAGCCAGGAGGGCAGGCCCAGGATTGGCAGCAAAGCATAGCAGCCGTAGAGCCACAGGGCCAGCGCACTCGTGCGCTCGGAGATGCTGAAAAGCATTTGCTTCGCGTGCTTGTGCAGGCGCTTCTCCGTGATTGTCTTGGCGAAGACAAAGAGCATGATGAACGGGAACGCGATGAGCACCGAGTTCATGAGGACGAGGAACGGGAACACGGGGAACTGCGAGTAGAAGCTAGGCACAATGGCGTAGGGCAATGGGACCAGGGCACCGAGCGCGGTGAAGAGCTTGACATCGCCTCCTGCCCACGCGCCAGCCCGCCAGAGGATGTAAGCAGAAGCGAACGCGATGGCAGCGCCGCCGACGGAGAAGAGGATTGGCGTGAGGCTCGAGGTGAGGATGGCCTCAAGCAAGTGCCCGGCGATGCCGATGAAAATCATTGCGTACGTGAGCTGGTTGGGGATGGTGCGGTCCCGCAGGTCAGTGTACGTAGCTATGAGCAGGCCGGCGATTGCGATGAGGGCGTAGATCACTGGGGCATCAGTCCAAGTCCAGTATCTTTAGTAGCAGGCGGTCGCGGTAATAGATTAGCTTTTCGCGCGCCTGCTCCTGGACTTGGAGCACGTCAGTGACAAGGAGGGCTGTGACCGCAGCGAGGCCTATGACGAATGCGGTTAGGTATAGGTACTCGAGGCTCGTTTGCCCTCGGTCATCAGCTGCAAGGCCCATGCTAAAGCAAACGGAAAAGGGGTATTTATTGCTGTGCTCACGCGGTGACTATCTCGCAAGTGCTTGTTCCCTTAAGCTTGAGGGTGTAGTCGCCGCCACCGATGTCGCAAGTTACATCAGGGTCAGAGAAAGGTGTTGCGGGGGAAACAACAAGAGCGCAGGGGCCATAGTTATCGCCGCTGTACTTGGCGTCGACAGTGCCGGTGCCATCATACGATGCCTTGTAGTCAAGGAGCTCGATTCCTGCGGTAGCGCAGTTGAACTTGTCCTCGGTGACCTCGGCTGACTTTGTGGCAGGGTTGAGCATTGACTGCGCAACTACCACGACGACCACGGCGATAGCGAGTATCGCAGCGAGTATAAGCAAGTATTCAAGAGAGCCCTGTCCTT
>JAUVIW010000093.1 GCA_030592525.1 archaeon | reverse complement strand
TACTTCTCCTTCGCTGTGAGAAGTCCGGGCGCCCTCCGCTCATGATGCGGAATATTTTGAGCCCTGAAGCTATTCCGTCGTCGACGTCCTCCCACCATCCCTGAGACTTCCACGGCGTCTTTATCTTTAGGTTGTAGTTTGGTGGGTACAGGTACGGCGCTTCGCCGACGTCCTGGTAGACCACTGGCGTGAGCACTTCCTCGGGCTCTTTGGGTGCGCCGCCTTGCGGCACCGGCCTTGTCCACCTGATTGTCGACAGCACCATTAGCGCTGATGCTATTCCCATGAGCCATGCGAGCCAGCCCATTCCGAGCCACACTGCAATCAGGCAGATGCCGATTGCGAGCCCCATTGGCTGCCCTTCCGCTGTCATTGTTGGTCAGGCTCCTGCATTGTTTTTCCGCCTTGCGTTGCCCAGCCGGCCATCTGGCCTGCCCCTCCCAGTGCCTTCTCCCACCACGACATCGTGTTCCAGTTGCTGTCAACGTACATCTTCATGTCGCTTGGGTAGATGCTCTTGGGCCCCTTGTACCTTCTTTGCACTATTATGGGCCTGACCTTCGGCCTTTTCCCGCCGGATGGCACTGGCTTTGCGCTCCTTGCGCCGTAGAAGTATGCGACTAACAGGAACATTCCCACCACGCTAAGTATTGGGATGTTCTTGTACAGCCCGAGCACCAGCACGGTTGTGAGCAGGATGACTGTCACTATGTCCATGTCATCCACCCATGAGCCACTGCGGCGAGTAGCCCCCTCCTCCTTTTTGGTGTGTCGCAACTATCGCGAACACGATTATCGCCGCGAGTATGTATATTCCCGTGGACTCTGCCTGAAGCAGGAAAATGGCTGACAGCCCGAGCACTGTAAGGACTAAAATACCTGAGTGCCTCAGCGCGAACGCCAGCAGCAGCATGAGCGCTGCCGCGGGCCAAAACCCTGCCTGGCTCGCTGCTATCATTATGACCAGGAGGAAGATGGCGATAGAGAACGTGTCCATCCATCATCACCTCAGGGCTTGAACGGTATGAACGTCTGCTCAAACGTCTCGAAGAACGCGTACCCGAAGAAGAAGAACATCACGAGTATGAGCACTTCAACGTGCTGGTACACAGTAAGGTAGACTAGCACGATTGACAGCAGTATGCCCACCTTGCGTGAGCCTGTGGTGCTGACAGCCCATTGCACGAGGTACACGAAAACGAAGAGTATGCACGCGAGCTGCAGGTCTGTCCAAAGGTCTCCCATCCCGTTTTTACCCCCTATTATACTTACTAACCCCGATGGTATTTAAATACTTGGGGCATTAGGCCATTTTCCCAAACAGGGTGAGGCCCCAGAACAGCACGCTCCACATGCCCAGGCCGAGGAACATCCACAGCACCCAAATGCCTATTGTCAGCTGTGGGAGTATGAACACGAATATGTAGATGAGTATCCCGCTTATTGCGTAGGCCAGCATCCCTGGCCCGACAGTGTTCTTGACCCACGAGATAATCACAATGCTCGCTGCCAATTGAAACAGCAGCATGAGCTCGTTGGATACTGTGATGAGCAGCGCCGGCACGATGAGGAGGAGCACGACTATGGCTACGAGTATTATTAGCAGCATTCCGGGCGCGAACAGTGGTATGATTCCTTTTTTCATTGTCATGCAGCTCCCGGTGGCTTTCCGCCGGCGATGTTCTCAGCAGCCCCGTGCGATTCCTGGGCTCCCAGCCCATAGTATCCCTTTCCGAACGCCATGTCCTGGATTATTCCGGTGAAGCCCATTATCATGAATAGGTATAGCACGAGCATTGGCCCGAAGATGAAGAAGTATGGGAAGAGCGCGAGGTATCCGAGCAGGAGTATGACGACGCTTGCTATCATTCCGCCGCCTAGGTGCTCCCGCACCCACCCAATGACGAACATGAGCAGCACGAGCTTGAACCCTATTAGTATGTAGTTGCAGTATGGCAGCATGTTGCATACGCCGCCCATCGCGCTGAATATGGCTTCCATCACCATTGCACTCACCTACGTTCCGCGCCTATAAAAAGCTTATGTGGTGCACTTGAGCGCTATGCTCGCCTTGTAGTCATCTTTCGCCGGAACCGTGCTCTGTGAGAGCTCGCAGTCGGGGTGCGTGACCACGAGTTCCACCATGCTGCCGTAGGCGATGTCCGCCGTGACGCGCCCGGTGCCCCCTGTCTTTTGCGTGGCTTCGCCGAAGCGCACTGTCGCGCCTGCGAGCGGCTCCCCTCCCGTTGTTACGGTAATGTCAAAGTGCACTGTCCGTTGCGGCATGAGCGTGACCGCCATAGCGCCCACTATCATGAGCACCACCCCGATGGTGAACCACAGTGTTGGCACGCCCGCGTCCTCCAGCGGCGTAATAACCGAGTACACGGGCACGCCTACTGAGTCCATCTTGTCCAGCAGCTTGTACCACGCGTTTTCCATCATATGAACATCACTAAGAGGTAGAGCGCCACGAGCCCTTCTGCGGCGAGCAGCAGCTTGTTTTTCGTGTAGTACTTCCCTGTCACTGCCACGAGCGCTATCACAACAAGCAGCCTTAGTGCGAGGTCTATCCCACTCACGTCAGGCGCCTGCGGAATGAACGGAATCTGCATTCAGGCACCTTCAGGGTGTGATGATGTTGTTGCCACCGGGGTTATAGGGTGTGCCTCCACTTATATCTGGGTAGCCTGTGTAGCACATGCCTTGGTTATTGGCGCCTGCTGCCCACACGGATGATGCGCCGGTCTTGAGGATGTACGGGTTCCCACCCAAATCAACTGCCGTGCCGCTCATGACATAGTAAAAGAATGCCCTCAACAGCTCTTCTTTGTATTGGTTGTAGTTGGTGGGGGATGTTCCGATAATGCCTACGTAGATGTTGTATTCACCACCTGACTTTTCCACATGGTAGTAGAGGACTGCCTTGACTGTGCTGCTGAACTTTGATGAGCACGCGTGCGCTGTCGGAATCATGTCAGTGGGGTTCGGCGGCGGCACCGGGAAGTCGGTGTAGTGTATGTGGTACTTTGCCTCATCGGGGTCCGATATTTCGAACGCTGTTGAGTAGCCCAGCACGTCCTTATTCTTGAACTGCAGCTTTCCTTTGCCTTGTGCCGATGTTAGGGTTGTTAGGAGTGTGCCTTGCGAGCTGTCCGGCTCCTCTAGCGCGTAGAATTCCCCCCTTCCGAGTGTCCTGCCGAGAGCGTCTGCGTTCAGTGCTCCCATGAAGAACCCGTAGTCCGTGTCACTGCACCATGGGGTTGATGTGGCCGCGCTCTTAACAGTGACTTCAACATCATCGTTGTTGTTCCGCTTCATGGTGAAGTCCCATAATCCACACGTTATTTTTTGGTTTGTGGGCAGGATTAGCTCGCTGCTCGTGCGCGAGCCGCATACGCCGGTGCCCTTTTCGCACACAATCCATGTGTCATACAATCCACTGTCAACCATGTCGAGCCGGGTGAGCTCCATGTCCGCCGCGTCAATGCTTTCCAGCCCAACAGCGAACCTGTACACTCCCTCTATTCCAACGTCGTTGGCTGCTGCGAGCAGTGCCGCACTTATTTGCTCTGCGTCGCACAGGTGCACTGCGTCCTGCGTAACCTTTGTAGTTCCACCGGCTATTACAGACAGTATGCTCGTGTACGTCATTCCGCCCTTGTCAACGAACGCGCATGACTCTGTTGTTATAGCTGTTGGCGCCTTACTCTCGCGATACACTGACAGCCTGCCTATTTTCTCTGTTTGCTTTGCAGTCGCTCCGGGGCACTTCATGGTCCAGTAAATCTTGTTGTCACTGTCATCCACTGGTATTGTGAGCCATGTGTTGCCTGTGCCTGCGCACGCTTCGGTTGGTGTTATTGTTATCTGGAGCGTGGCCTCGCCGCCGACTGGTATCTCCGCCGTGGTCGAGTGCGTTTGGCCTTGTGCGTTCTTCACGCTGGTTATCATCGCGCTCGCGCCGAACGTGTCGGTCCACGTGTCAGAGAACTTTGGTGTGCCCAGGTCAACGGGGTTTTTCATGCCGTTCTTGAGCTTTATAGTGTACT
>JAUVIW010000119.1 GCA_030592525.1 archaeon | reverse complement strand
GCTGGAAGTAGATGTAGTCCAGGACCACATGGAGCGCTATGCCGAAGGCGAACCAGGGCACGGCGTCTGAAAGCGCTGTATACGCCGGGAAAACCTTGTAAATGAGCACCAGCAGGGTCGGTCCCACGGCAGTGTGCGTCACCCAGGCCGAGTGCCACCGCTTCTGCAGGAGGTCATCCAGCTCGGGGAACAGCTGCCCGAAAAGGGTGGCGAAGCCTGCGACCGGCGAGAAAAAAACCCACGCAATCGCGCCTGTCGCGATGCCGATGGCAACGTGCACATGGTCCTCCATACTGCAATTGTGCACCCCGAACCATTTAAATACTTCACTCCAGTAACGCGTTGTAATGCGAAAGCTCCTCATCCTCATGCTCCTGCTTGCACTGACCGCAGCGAAGAGCTTTGACATCGAGAGCGCCGATGTAACTGTCACTGTCTCGCCCGACGGCCTGGTCACCATGGACGAGTACATGTCCGTGGACTTCTCTGGCTCGTTCACTTACGGCTACCGCGACATCCCCCTCGGCGGCATGGGCATCACTGACATCCAGGTCTTTGTCGGCGGCGAGGCAGTCGACTCATCGTGGGACGGCTACGATGGCCGCATCGACTTTGACATGCCTGCGTTCAACGAGAAAAAGGAGATGCTCATCCACTACTCCCTCACCGACGCCCTGGTCTGCTACGACGATGTCTGCGACCTGAACGCGCGCGTGTGGGGCGACCAGTGGGACGACGATGTCGAAGACTTTTCCTCAACAGTCATCCTTCCTGGAGCGGTGACAAACGTCTCCCTCATGCACGTCATCATCCATCCTGACCTCGCGTCAATCAAGTGGGACAAGGACCCCTCGCTCGACAAGGTTTACATGACTGCATCTGTCCCCTCGAACCAGTGGGTTGAGTTCCGCGTCGTGTACCCGCGTGATGTCATGGGTGAAGTGGCACAGGCGCGTGTTGTCGCCGGGAACGGCTTCGAGAAAATAATGAATGAAGAGAAGGCCTGGGAAACAGTCGGCATGCTTGGCGGCTACGCAATCATACTCATCTTCCTTCTCGCGGTGTTCCTCTTCCTCGCCATCCCCCTAATCGTCATCCTTTACTTCGCGCACCTGTACCGCAAGTACGGTGTCGAGCCCGACACAGGCTACTTGCGCGAGTATGAGCAGGAAGTTCCCTTTGGCTACTCGCCCGCATTCATCCAGCCCCTTGAGAACCTGCGCACCCACAAGCCTGACAGCCCGGCGTTCACCGCGTGCGTGATGTGGCTCGCGCTCAAGGGCTACCTGAAAATGGAGGCAAAGGAAGTCAAGAAAAAGGGCTGGCTCTCCTCCGGAACAAAGACAGACTACTACTTCCACTTCACTCGCAAGGACACACTCAAGCTTCCGAAGCACCTGCAGGACATCCTCGTGTTCCTCAGGGAGAAAGGCACTGACAAGGGCTTCTCGTTCGACGACCTCGAGGAGAAGGCCGTGTCAAAAGCCCTGGAGTTCTATGACTTCTTCGAGGACTGGAAGAAGCAAGTCAAAAAAGAGGCGGAAGCCAACAAGTGGTTCGCGAGCAATGCAGGCAAGAAGGCGTTCGACAAGGTCATAGGGCTGTTCGTCGGCACCACGGTCCTTGGCATGATCTCGATGTTCTTTCTCCCCTTCATTGTTATCCCGGTGCTTGGCCTCATCCCGCTTGGCGGCATGATTTTTGGAGGATTGGGCTTATGGGGCCTCATCTGGGCTGCGGGATTGCGCCTGCTATTGCCGAATGCGCTGCCAGCGCGCACCAATGAGGGCATGCTCCATCACCAGCGCTGGAACGCGCTGCGCAACTATCTTCATGACTTCTCGAACATGAAGGACTATCCACCCGCACACGTCGTGCTATGGGAGGATTACCTGGTGTACGGCATCGCGCTTGGTGTAAGCATCGAAGTGCTCGATGCGATGAAGGTCGTGTTCGCGCACAAGCGCGTGAAGAGCTCGTTCTTCAATGGCGAGATGCGCATGCTTGCGACGCCTGCGTTCGCGACATCGCTCGGCGCGTTCAACTCGGGCATGGGCTCGGGCTTCACCCCACGCTCATCCGGTGGCAGTGGCGGCTGGTCCTCGAGCGGCGGCTTCAGCGGCGGCGGCTCCTTCGGCGGGGGCGGCGGCTTTGGTGGCGGCGGAGGCGGCTTCGGGTGAAAATCCGCAGGCTATGCGAGCTTCTTGACAATGAGTACGACATTATCTTGCCGTCAAGCCATCTGCGCCCAATGGACACGCTCATCCTCACGATCCTTTCGCAGAACACGAACGACAACAACTCCTTTGCCGCGTTCAAAACCCTGAAGAAAAAGTACCCGTCCTGGAAGCGGGTGCTTGCCGCACGAACCACATCAATCGAGTCAGCAATCCGCGTGGCGGGCTTGGCACCCACAAAGGCCGAGACAATCAAAAACGCCTTGCGCACCATCAGCGAGCGCAACGGCAAGCTCAGCATCAACAACCTATCAAATCTTTCTGATGACGATGCCATGCAATGGCTCACTAGCATGAAGGGCATCGGAAAAAAGACCGCTGCCGTCGTCCTTTTGTTCGCGTTCGGCAAGAGCACGCTGCCAGTGGACACGCATGTCTACCGCGTCTCAAAGCGCCTCGGCCTGATTCCCGAGCGCGTGTCGCGAGAGAGGGCGCAGGATATCCTTTCTGAAGAAGTCCCCAAAACGTGCTACTACCACTTTCATATTGGCATGATAACGCACGGCCGCCGCGTGTGCGCGGCTCGCAAGCCATTGTGTTCCGAGTGCGCCCTCCGGCGCTTGTGCCCGCGCATCGGCGTCACTTCCTCTGCATAACAAGAAAGTGCTTTTTCTTCCGTATGCTGCTGGGGTTGTCTATCTGCAGCCCGCCCTCGAATCCCATTGCGACAAACGCCTTTGCCATCTTCATCGCGTCAGCACTGTTCTTGGGGTAGAACTGCGCGACCACTTTCCCTTCTTT
>JAUVIW010000111.1 GCA_030592525.1 archaeon | reverse complement strand
CGAGGAGAAGCCCAAGCGCACGTTTGGCATCTACAAGATGCGCTACACTGCATTCGACGAGCGCGTGCTACACGACTTCGAGATAAGTGAGGATGGCCTCAAGCTCAAGGCAACGAAAGTGATTTGAGGGCGGATAATGCGTCTTGGGAAAACAATGCATAGGGGTATCACAGATACTCTAGTCGGAGGCATCATAACCCGGTTCTACTTGCGCCGCCGCCGTAGCACACTTTTCTTTGAGGACATAGCCGCGCAATACTTTAAGGAGTGCGATGAGGCTGGCAAGGGCGACGAGCTCGCGGAAATTTCGCGCAAGTGGTTTTATGAGACACTCTCAAGCATAACTACTCCCCGCTTGAAATCTATGGGATACAAACTGCTCGTGAACCGCGTGTTCAACGCCGTGTGGAAGAACTCCGGCAACTTTGATGACGTGCACATATTGCGTGATGGCGACCTGATGACGTTTACTTCAAAGAACGAAAGCATCACACGCATCATCGGCAAGAACTCGTTCTACGAAGGCATCGCAAAAGGATTCTCTGGCGTAATCTTTGACTCAAATGCCGAGCTCGTAGAAGCAAAGCAGGGCCCTACATCCAAGTACGTCGTTCGGCTCATACCCGGCAACTATGAATACCAACACAAGCCACGTGAAACGTACCGCAAGGAGAATGCGTTGCCGGCGGTAAGTGGTTTCACTCTCTCAGACGCCTTGAAGTCCGGCGTGTTCACGCTCAGTGAAGATAACAAGATACGCTTCCGCGGGAAGCTTATTTGGTATGTTGAGAACACCCTGTTCCACTTAATTGGCAACGAGGGTATCCTCCTTGACCGCGTCCCACACATTTCATATGATTACTTCAAGGGTCTTGTGGAATCAGACTCAAAACCTGAGGACAAGCTCCAGCTCCTAAAAACACTCCTCCAGGTTATGGGTTGGGGCATAGTAACAATCTCTATTGGCGAAAAAGAAACCAAAGTCTGCATCAAAAATCTGCCTTCCGGCTTCCAGCTTGAGCCCAACAACTACAACTTCTTGGCGAACACGATTCTTGGCTATATGTGGCTCATCAACAAGAAAACAAAAATAACAAAGACATCTCTATCCTCAAACGTGCTGACACTAACTTTTTCTTAGAGCGCGCCTACTATCACCACGAGCAGCAGGCAAGTCACTGATTGGATAAGGTACATCCTGCCGAGCTTTATCCTCTCAGCCTGAAAAAGGAGGTAGGCTGCGATAAAGAAGGGTATCATTACATAAAACTCCTGAAATCCCCCCCACACTGATAGTGCCGTAGTGGCCCCAAGCACCCCGTACATCACATTTTTCCCTTGCTTATACCCCAACTTAACAGGAATGGTTTGTATCCCTGCTTTAGTATCCCCCACGTGATCGCGTAGGTCAGACGCAAGCGCGATTGCGATTATGAGCACTGACAATATGGCATAGTAAAGGATAGCTGCTGGCACCAATGATGCCGCGCCTGCGAGGAACGCGAGACCGAACCCAAACCCCGTGTAAATTGTCTTGCACACGAACACTTCTTTCAGCCGGAACCGTGAGTAAATTCCCCCAGTAACCACTATCAGCGCACAGAACACGAGCGCCATAGTGCTCATCGCCGCTGCAACAGCGAGCGCTGCTGCGGCAAGCGCCCCGGGTATCCATAAAGCTACTTCGGATGCAGCAAGTGCATTGATTCTTGATGCGAGTGCATCCTCTTCCCTATCCGTTATCATGTTATAAGAATAAACAAAACCTGTTGCAAGGAACACGCTCGCAAACGCGCCCACAACCCCTAAATCAAGCCCATTAAACAGTACATACCCTATCATAGCAAAGAACCCAGCCATAACACATAACTCAAACCGTATGAACCCCAAGACTGTCTTAATCCCCATCATAATTCACCTACTAGCGCAAGCACTTCTCCTCCTGTCAGTGATTCATCTGACTTGCGAATGCGGTTGTGGATTGCCTCAAACTCATTATCCTCAAGCCTAATGTCCGCGTTTTCCAGAAGCAGCTTGAGCGCCTTTTTCCCTGTCATCCTTCCAAAGTACAGCTTGCGCTCTTGCCCGATGAATGCAGGGTCATAACCTTCATAAGTGCTCGGCTCAACAAGAACCGACGCCACATGCAACCCAGCCTCATGAGAGAATGCGTTCCTTCCGATTAGTGGCTGGTTGGGTTGAATCTCCCTGCCAAATGCTTTTGCAACCAATTCACTAGTGCTCTTGATTTTGTCAAGCTGTATGTCTGGCTCGCCACCATACAGCTTTGCCCATGCTGCACTCACTTCTTCAGTTGACGCATTTCCCCCTCTTTCACCATACCCACACATGCATCCTGAGTATGACTCTGCCCCTGCATCAAGAGCCGCAAGTGTGTTTGCTGTCGCAAGCCCGAAGTCATTGTGGAAATGTGCTTCTATCATCACGCCCGCTTCCTGCTTCAAAGTGCGTATCATCTGCGCTGCTTGTGATGGGAGCCAGCACCCCACAGTATCTGTCACCATGAAATACTCTATCTTGTCCTTCACAGCTTTCGCGAAATCAACAACATATTTAGCATCAGCCCTGCTGGCATCTTCTCCAACAAAATCCACTTTAAGCCCGCAACTTCTTGTGAAGTCAACCATCTCGAGCGACTGCTCAAGATTAGCCTCTTTCGTGGTTCTCAACTTGTGTTTCAGGTGCCCATCAGAATATGAGGTCATAAGGAGTGCGCGGTCCACTCCACACCCAACAGCATGCTCGATATCCGCCTTCTGCATCCGCACTAACGCCCTTGTTTCAGGTCCTAGCGCCTCTTTCACAAGCCACTTTGTGAACTCTTCTTCCCCAGGCACCAGAGGCATGGTCTCTATCATACTAACCCCAATTCCCGCTAGGCCTTGGGCAACTGCTTCTTTCTGCTCTAAGCTAAGCCGAGTTCCCTGCATTTGCGTGCCATCTCTCAGCGTGGTGTCGTGCACTCGTATCTTCCGACATGCTGATTTCTCAGAAAGGGCAGTCATGACCATCCTTCACTTACTCGGTATAAAAACATAGCCCCTTTTGTTTATACAAATCACTGAAATGTTTATACCTATTGCCTAAAACCAACAAAACATTACTACAAAACATGACTGCTTTTTATTCTGGTGTTGCT
>JAUVIW010000109.1 GCA_030592525.1 archaeon | reverse complement strand
CAGTGCCGCCTGCCATTGTTGGCTCAAAGACAGTCACGTTATGCAGCTTGGTCACGTACCGCTTCTCGCCGGCGCCCTCCGGCGCGACTTTCGGGCTCAAGTCCACAAACATTCAAGCGGGAACAACGAAGTATTTCTATGACCTGCCTTCGCAAGTCAATTTCTTTTGGGGGCCAAGCCAATCTGATATCGGTGTCTATTCAATGCAGGCTTTTGTGGACCACAACGGGGTCAAGAGCGCTTATGGGGCTCCACTTACGGTCAAGGTTGGCTCGAGGCTGGCTGGCACAGGCAACGATTGCCCTTACGAGAAGTTTTCAATAGTATCCAGCTTCACCCGAAGTGCCTTTAGCACCACAAGCGCGCCCAGTGTTTCTATACCCACTTACGGGTTCAGTGCTGGCCAGGATGAGTCAGAGGCTGGCACGTCCACAACATCAAGCGCACCCATGAGCCCTGTTCGCCGCTTCGGGTTCAAGGATGATGGGGCCGACTCGTCGCTGTACATGAACGCGGGCGTAATCGCCATTGTTTTCGGCTTCCTGCTGGTCGCGTTCTACTACTTTGGCATAAAGGACTAGGGCAAAGGCCTATAATGGCAAAAACTTTATAAATAGATACCCACCTATACTTAGTTGTGACTAACATGAAATACGTTCCTTTGCTTGCAATCCTATTCTTGGCTGTTGCTGTAGCGCAAGTAGCCCCCACTGGCTTTTTTCAGAGCTCTTTCACAACTAATGTTGGGCCATCAAGCCCGGGTCTCAGCGATGATGTTGGGCCATCCCCTCCAGTTATAATCGGTCCGGCTACTACTTCAGAGGGCACAATGAACAATTATTTCTTTGTCTCCTCTCCGTTCATCTACACGACATATGACATGGAAGTTTACAGCTTGGATACAGGTAAGTCAGAACAATTCTATGACCTCCCGTTCCACATTAATTACATCTGGAGAGACGGGGAAGCCGGCAGGTACGAGCTTAGGGTCACTGCTAAGGCCTATGGGATGCGGAGCGCCACGACAACCAAGCAAGTTCTTGTAATTGCAACTTCAACCACTCCTACCGTAGAGGTAAGCTCTAGTATATCCAAAAGCGCTTCGGTGCCGACCAATTCCAGAACTTCCACCTCGCGCCCAAGACCCATGTGGCTATAGAAAAATAGTAAAGTGTTCACGGGAAGAACACGTCTTCAAAAGAAAGGGCGTAGTCATACGGCTTGAACGTGACTGATTTCTTTTCATTGCCATCGAACTTTGTTGCGAGCACTTGTACTGGGTAGAGCCTGAGCAGCTTTCGCCTGCTGTCATCCTTGTCCTTCCGCCCGCGCCAATTAATTGCGACGTACACTTCCGCGCCGCCCACATTCCCTTTGCAGACCAGGTCCAGCGCTTGTGCGCGGGTTATCGAGTACGAGTCCTGCTCCGTGTTCTTGCACTCGAGGAACACGGTCTTGTAGTGCTTGCTTGACTGCGCGATGACGTCAACGCCCTTGCTTGATGGCGCCCTTTGAGCGAGCCACTCGCCGCTCTTGTTCAGCCTATCGACAATACGCTTCTCCAAATCGTATCCAGTGCGGTAGTGCGTGGCCATAGCTATGTTGTGCCAGTGTAGGTTTAAAAGAAGGCAAGGCTATGGTGTGCCGAGCGCACCAGCCAGCTCATCAAGCTTAATCTTCTTCTCTTCGCCACTTGCCATGTCTTTGACATTTGCCTCGCCAGCCTCGATTTCGCGCGGCCCCAGGACAACTACTTTCGGGATGCCCTTCTTGCTTGCATAGTCAAACTGCTTGCTTAGATTTTTTCCGGACAAGTCAACTTCACAGTTCACGCCTTTGTCACGCAACTCTTCGGCAATCTCGGCAGCCTTGTCACGGACCTCATCCTTCGCAGCGGCAACAAGCACATCTGCTGGCGGCAGCTCAGGCATTATGCCTGCCTCGTCCATGAGCTGTATCACGCGCTCGATGCCGAATGAAATCCCCACTGCCGAGGTGCCTTGCCCACCATACAATTGGACCATGTTATCATAACGTCCGCCGCCGCCACAGGACCATTTGCCTCCAGCGCGTATCTCGAACACGTTTCCGGTGTAGTACTCCAGCCCGCGCACGAGCGTGGCGTCGTATTCCATTGGCACGCCCAACGCAGTGGCCTTCGCGATGAGCTCATCAAGCTCCCCGCACTCCAGGCGCTTGTTGGACTTGAGGAAATCAACGAGCTTCTCGCGGCCTTCAACCCCGCGCTTCTCAAGCTCTTCCTCAACGCCGTTCCACTCAATCTTGTCCAGCTTGTCAATCGAGCGCAATGCATCGACCTGCTGCCCCGCGGGGATGCCGCACTCAGCCATGAGTGCCTCAAGCAGTTTTTTGCTGTTGGCCTTGATAACATACCCCTTGAACCCTAGCGCGTCAAACACGCGCTTTGTCACAAGCAGGCACTCGACATCAGCGTCAACGCCCTTCACGCCGAAGATGTCTATGTCTGCCTGCGTGAACTCCCTGTACCTTCCGGCCTGCGGCCGGTCATACCTCCAAACCTTGTCGATGTAGTAGCGCTTGAACGGCTTCGCAAGCGCGTTCGTCGCGACAACGCGGGCAGTGCCCACGGTGAGATCATACCTCAGCCCCAAAGACCTGTCGCCCTTGTCCTTGAACGAGTATATCTCGTTCTCGATCTCGTCTCCGCCGCCGCCTTTCGCGGTTAGCAGCTCAAGCGACTCCACTGCCGGCGTCTCCAACGGCTGGAACCCATACTTCTCGAACACTTGGCGGCACTTAGCGAAAACGAACTGCCTTTTCCTTGCTTCCTCGGGAAGGAAGTCTCTCATTCCCCTAACAGTCTGGTACATGTCACTCACTCCTCTCTTCTTCACGCGTATTCTTTATAATTATGGGGCCTGGGCCGGGATTCGAACCCAGGATAGCAGGACCACAACCTGCTGTACTTACCACTATACTACCCAAGCCACCTAACCAATTCCCCCGCCAGCCGGGGTCGGCTGTTTCCAAGCCATTGGCTATGCTTTGTTTGCTATCAGGCGCAAGGAGACGCAGAACTAGTGGTTTCTTATCGTCCGTGATGAAGTCGATCGCCTTGCATGGTTATCACTACTTTTCCTAATTCTCGAGTATAAAAGCCTTTACTCCAGCACGCACTGGTACGAGTAAACGCCGGGCACTCGCAATTTTCTT
>JAUVIW010000052.1 GCA_030592525.1 archaeon | reverse complement strand
GCAATGACGCGCGCGCCACTCTTCTCCTTGCCGTCGGCGGAGAAGGCAGTTGAGTTCACGAAGTGGGTCGCAGACAATTACACTACCATAAGGGAGAAGACTGAGGAGGGCTCAAGGCACCTGAAGCTGCAGGGCATCAGGCCGTGGGTCATCGGGAGGAACGTGTTCCTCAGGTTCCAGGCGACCACGGGGGACGCAATGGGGATGAACATGCTCACCATCGGCTGCGGCCGCGCGTGCGAGTACATTGCCGGGGAGACGGGCGCGGACTGCGTCGCACTGTCCGGGAACATGTGCGTCGACAAGAAGCCCAGTGCATTGGGGCTTATTGAGGGCCGCGGCAAAAGCGTGATTGCTGAGGCAGTGCTGCCGCGCAGCGTGATTGAAAAAGTGCTCAAGACGACCCCGGAAAGGCTGGTGGAAGTCGGGTACAGGAAGAACATGCTTGGCAGTGCTGCTGCCGGGGCATACGGGTTCAACGCGCACACGGCGAACATCGTGGCCGCGATGTTCATTGCCTTGGGCCAGGACCCGGCGCACATCGCCGAGGCGGCGCAGGGAGTCACACTAATCGAGCGCGAGGGGGACGGGGTGCACGTGAGTGTCACCATGCCCGACCTGCCTGTTGGCAGCCTGGGCGGGGGCACGAAGCTGCCGACTCAGCGCGAGGCTTTGGGCATTATTGGGGCTGACACTGCTAACAAGGTGGCCGAGGCAGTTGCCGCCGGAGTGCTTGCGGGAGAGGTATCGCTTGCCGCTGCGCACGGCGCAGGCCACCTCGCGAAAGCGCATAAGGAGCTGGGCAGATGAAAAAGAAGAGGCAGTGCGGCCTGTGCGAGCGCTGGATGCAGGACTCTGACTTCAGGTACACCATCACGCGGTTCGTGACCATAGTGGTCGTCATCGGCGTGCTCCTCGGATTCGTTGTCTCCTCTGAGCCGGAGATACCGCTGCTGCAGCGCGCGATAAGCGACCAGACCACGATGGCGCTGAACGCAGTGGGTGTGGAGTCGGAGACGTACCATATTTGGATTGATGCGCCTGTTGCCTCAATGACCGCTGAGGAGGAGAATCTTTTTGTGATAGGCTCGGCCCGGCTCGGGCTCGAAATTGTGAGGGAGAACGGGGCGATTGTCGGGAGAGGGCAGCCGCGCACATGGGCGCAGATGCACAGCATCCAGGACTTCGCGTACTCAATGCGCGCGCGTGGGCTTGAGGTTGACTTGCAGCCCGCAGTCATCGTGGCGCCGACCGTGACAGTGAAAATCATTCCGGCTTGCAGCGCGTGGGTCGGCATAGCCGCGATAATCGGCTTGATACTCGCTTTCCCTGGCGGAACGAAGAAAGGGAAGCTTTATGGAATTGTGTTCGCGATGGTCGGGCTGTACGTGGTGAATATCGTCCGGCTCGCCAGCACGATAGCGCTGACCGAGTGGTACGGGCAGTGGGTCTTTGACCTGCTGCACGTGTTCCTCTGGCGCGAGGCAATGGTTGGAATCGCGCTCGTTGGATGGGTGGTGTGGCTCAAGTGGATTGCGAACATGGACTAACCTTTTTATATGCCCTTTGCTTTTAAAGGGGAAACGAGGTGCGAGATTGGCTGACAAAAGCGAAATGCGCTCAAAGATAGTGTCCCTGAAAAAGGATCAAGAAGCCCTGAAGCGCGAGCTAGCCGAACTCGACACGTTCATGGAGCGGAAGAGGAGCACGCGCACAATAGAGAGGCCAAGGCGCGAAGAGCCCCGCCGCACAAGGCGCGTAGAGGATGTGCGCAAAAGGCGGGCACCCCGCAGGCGCGACTACGAAGACGACTATGAAGAGCCGCGCAGGCGCCCATCCGGAGGGGGGGAAATCGAGGACCTTCTCCGCACCAACGTGAAAGAAACAGAGGAAATGATAGACAAGTTCGACTACCTCCTCGACGTCCTCCTCGACTCCATGGAAGAAGTGGAGACCGCCAACACTGACGAGATAATCAAGACCCTCGCGGAAACACAGTCACACACCATTGACTTGCTTGACAACATCCGCACGACGCTCGACGCGACAAAGGCGACCAACGCAACAAAGGAAGAGCTCGAGGAGTTCGAGCGCAACCAGGCAAGGAACTACCAGGAAATGAACAAGAAGATGGCGACCATCCTCGACCAGGTCACCACTCCACCGTACCTCCAGGAGCTCGACGCAATAAGGGTCACGGTGAGCAACCTTAACTCACAAATCAAGGAAATCAGGACAGGGACCGGCGGCGGAGTCTCGGAAGAGCTCAAGGAGCAGGTCACCACGCTGAAAACAACGGCAGCATCGCTCGAAGAGCGGCTGAGCACAATCAACCAGTCCATGGAATCAGTGGGCCAAAAGCTGAACGCAGTGCAGTCCACAACATCCGCACTCGGCAGCCTGGAAGCACAGCTGGAAGCCATGGAGAAAAAGCTCCTCGCGCACGACGAGCAAATACTCGTGGAGACCGACAAAAAGAGCCAGCAGGTCGAGCAGAGGATTGCGGACCTCGACAAGCACCTCGAGTCAATCACAGGAATCGAGGAGCGCCTGGGCAAAGCCACCGAAGCACTCAAGGCACTGGACGAAATACCCACCGAGTCACTCCAGCAAATAGCGGACATGAAAACAGAGTTCGCAGAGCTCCGGAAAACCATGCCCAAGCAAAACCTCAGCGAGCTCAACGCAAAGCTCGACTCAATGGACGCCTCAATGAAAGAGCTCTTAAAAAAAAAGGGCAGGAATAGCATAAGCCCCTTTGCTGGCGAGGGCCTGACAAAGCTCGAGGACCGTGTCGGCACACTGGAGCGCGCGGTCAGGGCCGGCGAAGTCATGGACTACTACACTACCAAGCGCGACACTGAAAAGCTGCAGGAACTCTTCTCTGACGTCGAAGGCATTCGCACAGAAGTCAAGGCACTCGAGTTCAAGCCGGGCGCGGCGCCCGCCACCGGGCTCAAGCAACTGCGCGACGACGTAGAGGCGCTGAAAAAAGTGCCGAAAGGCAAGCCTTTTGAGAATGCGCTCGCGCGCCTCCGCGAAGAGCAGGAGCACGCGCTTGGCGACATGCGCGACGACATAACTGAATTGCGCTCCGAAGCCAAGGTTCCGGCGAGCGTGGAGGAAAAGCTGCGCGAGCTCGAAAGAATGGTCAAGGCAAGCGCAGCCACAGGCACCGAGTCACTCAAGCACAATAACGCGCGGCTCAACGCAATGGAACAGCAGCTCAAGAAGCTGCGGACAGCAAGCCCGCCCGAAGCCACGGAGATGGCGGACAAGCTCGCGCAAGTCATCGAGAGCATACGGATGAAGGGCGAGCTCACGGTCAAGGACCTCGGCAAATTGACTGAGGGAATGGAAGAAGTCGAGAGCATGCACTCACAGCTCGACTCACTGCAGGATGATGTCAAGCGCCTCAAGCGGGTGCGCGGCACGCCAGTGGACAGCGTGGCCGAGCACATGGAGCGGCTTGAGACAAAGAGCACTGTCGATGCGACCGTGAAAGAGCTGCGCCGCCAGCTCAACGACCTGCAGGCATCGCACGACGGGCTCGCGCTCCGCATGCAGGGCACAAAGGCAGTGGACAGCACGGTGCGCACGAGGGAGAACGAGGATTTCCAGCACAAGCTCACCGAGCTTCACGACCAAATCAGCTCGATAAAGGAGCAGCACCTTGATGGCCGCATCACAAAGGTCGCTTCGCGCCTGCAGGGCGTGGCCGCAACAATGCAGACGCAGGACCGCGTGCGCAAGTCACAGGTCGACGAGCTCCAAGGCGCAATCACGCACCTCGACGAGGAAGCAGCAAAGTCAAAGGACGTGAAAAAGCAGCTCGCCGAAATTAAGGCGCGCATGGCCACCACCAACGACGTCACCCGGCTCAAGGAATTGTACCGCTCACTCGGCGAAAGGAACACGGCCCTGGAACAGAGGCTGATGAACGACGAGACCGTGAACAAATTAGTGCGCATCAAGGAGCACAAGGAGCTCACGAACGCGCTGGACTCGATTACATCCGGGCTCAAGGAAGTGCAGGCACAGAACCTCGACTCACGATTGGGGAAGAACGCGGCAAAGCTCGAGAGCATTGCCACACAAATGCGCGGCGCCGACACCGCGACCATGCAGCAACTGGTCGAGCTCAAGGAAGCGTACACAGAGCTCAAGGGGCACGTGGCGTACAGCAAGGATGTCACGCAGCGGTTCCACGAGATAAGCAAGGAGCTCGGGTCCCTGGACCAAGTGGTCGAGGACGCCAAGGCAAGCGCCGCGAAGCAGCGCGCCGAAGCCGAGACACGGGTGAAAACAGGCATCAGCGAGCTCGACAAGAAGCTTGCAATCATGCAGCAGCAAGCGCAGCAGATGCATGTGAAAGAAGTTGTGGGGCTCGAGAAAAAGATCGGGAGCGCGATGGCCGGGCTGGACGCAATCAAGCGCGATGTCGAGCAGGACGACGAGAACTATCTCAAGCTAACCAAGCAGGTGGATGACATCCACGAGCGAACCACGGAGCTCGTGAACAAGCTCGGTGCCGGGCAGCAGGAGGACAAGCGCATCCGCGTCGAGCTCGCTCGGCTGCAGGACACGCTCAAGAAGCTCGATGAGAGCACGGTGCACGGGCTTGACTACAGCAACGCGATGCGGCGGGTGAAAGAGGAGATTGCGGGCCTCGAAAACGACCTTGGCGCACTCCGCGAAGCGGACAAGCACCATGCCAAAGAACAGAAAGTG
Source organism: archaeon (assembly GCA_030592525.1). Taxonomy (GTDB): domain Archaea; phylum B1Sed10-29; class B1Sed10-29; order WALL01; family WALL01; genus JAUVIW01. The sequence continues at coordinate 2,281 of JAUVIW010000052.1, read as the reverse complement.
TCGCAGGCGCAGCTGACCACGATTGCCGGGCTAGTGAAAGAGCTTGACGAGAAGACCGAGGGCGAGCTCGTCGCGAAGATGAAGGACTCGCACAAGAAGCTCGAGAAAGCGGAATCAATCGGTGAAGTCAAGATGGAGCTCGCCGAGCTGCGCGAAGACACTGGAGCGGACAAGGAAACATTCAAGCGCGAGCTACACCGCGTCGAGAACATCGAGACGGCTGTTGCCGAAGGCCAGAAGACTGAAATGAAGAAGGGCATCAAGGAGCTTGGCGAGGAAGTGGGCAAGCACGAGAAGAAGCTCGGCCACAGGCCTGCGCAAGGCAAGCTGGGAAAAAGCGTGGAAAAGCTCAAGGAAGTACTGTTCAAGGGCGGGGGCAAGGAAAGCGAGGCACAGGAGCTGAGGCAGGACCTGTTCCGCGTTGAGCACGAGCTCAGCACAGGGAACCCGGAGTACCAGAAGCTCGCGGACCGCGTCGCAGAAGTCAAGGAGAAAATGGCCGGGTTCATTGACAAGGGCGCAAAGCCCAAGGAGCTCGCCATAGCCAAGAATTTACTCATCGAAGTGCAGGAAGACCTGCTCGACTTGGAGCTCGAGAAGCGCGGCATGCAGGAAGCGCTTTCAAGGGTGCGCGAGTGCAACCAGGCACTCGCAGGCAAGAATCCGGATTATGATGGAATCCGCTCGGTGCTCAGGGACGCGCACAAGCTGTTGGAGTACGAGCGCGAGACACTGAACGACCTGCGCATTGATTTGAAGGCGGCGCACGCGAGGTTCCCCGAAGTGGACAAGATACTCAAGCGCCGGGAGCGCGAGGAAAAAGCGCTCACCAAGGCCATCACTGAAAAGCCGGAGGCCACGAAGGAAGTGGACGCGGAGTACGCGAAGTTCAAGAGGTCCATTGACAGGATGCGCGCCGCGCGCGAGGCGATAAAGCGCGAGGAGCCCAAGGACGCCAAGCCGGTCAAGGCCGCAGGCATTTTGCGCAAGGAGCTTAACCTGCTCAAGGAGGACTCTGAGCTCGCGGACACAAAGTCGTTGGAGCGCGCGGAGGGCGAGCTCAAGAAAATGAGTGAGGAAGTTGACCATGGTATCGCAATCCCTGACTTCGGGCCCGCGGTCGAGATGCTCGGCGAAGCCGGCCTGAAAGCGAAGGAAGCGCAGCGCGCTGTCGAGGAACGGCAAATTGCAAAGCCGCAGACTCGCGAGGCTCTCGCAAGCAAGGATGCCACGCTGCAGGTGGCGAGCGAGAAGCTGGCGTCGGCGCAGGCCAAGCTCGAGAGCGTGAAGGCGAAGCCGCTGCCTCCGCCGCCCGGCGTCACTTTGTCACCAGAGCAGCTCGTGCTCAAAGCCATCGGCTCTTTGCCGCCGGGAGGGAGCACGACCATACCTGAAATAGCGAATGTGACTGGAGTGCCTGTGGCGCAGGTGCGCGCCGAGCTGTCCATTAGCCGCAAGGGCGTGACAGTGCGCGGAAACATCGTTCGCAGGACATAATGCTTATAAACGTGGCTTGATTTGCTAGGGGAATAGGTGTTGAACATGAGAAAAGGCATATCCCCAATCGTGGCCGTTGTGCTCCTAATCGCTATTGCTGTGATAGCGGCAGTGGGCTTGTTCTACTGGGTGGGGGGCATCACCACGAAGCAGCCGACCACGGAAAAGCCTATTGTGATATCAGCACAGGGCATCAGCTGTGGCGTGAAGAACGCTTCGGTTGAGTGGGCTACGGTTATGGTGCAGAACCTTGACTCTTACAGGCCTGTGGATTCCGAGCTGTATATCAGCTCTGACTCGTGGAGAGCAAATTACAGTGACCCGGACATAGCTGCTAATGGCGGGCAGCGCGAGCTGAATTTCACTGGGAACTTCACTGTGGGCATGCATTACGTGGTGTATGGCGAGCAGTCCATCTCACAGGCGCAGTTCTTCATTCCCAAGGGCCTATGCTGAGCTGGTTAAGAACCCGAAGCAAAACCTTTATAAAGGGTGATTTCGTTGCTTTTGCAGCCTAAGTGGCATTGTCATTTAGGAGGTGCAATAAAATGAAAAAAGGAATTAGTCCAATCGTGGCTGTAGTATTGCTCATCGCAATCGCGGTCATTGCAGCGGTTGGGTTGTACTTCTGGGTAGGAGGTCTAGCTACACAACAGCCAACGACCACCAAGCCGGGAGTCATCTCAGCCAATTGCCAGGGTGGAACTATCATGGTATCGAACATCGGAACTGCAAACGTTAACAGCAGAGCTCTCCAAAACTCAATAAGCAGCGGAACCGTGAG
>JAUVIW010000047.1 GCA_030592525.1 archaeon | reverse complement strand
GTTTATGTTCTCCGCCATGCACTGCTCAAGGGTCGGTGCCGCAGTTACGGGACCGGTATACCCACCGGCATTGTTGGCTGCAGTAGTGAATGAGATGCCATCAGCAATAATCTCAGTTGTGGCAGCGAAGTCATCTGGGATTGTGCCCACGACATTACCGATAATAAAAATGAATGGATCGTTCCCGGTGATTGCATCGCCACCTCCAGAAACGCAGTCAGGCGGCCCGCCACCTAAAAAGGTGTAAGCCGTGTCACCGCCAGCAGGAACAAAACCAGAGCACAAAATCATGTCAGGGCCACCATACTGCAATATCCCGTCCGCGTTGACATCTTCAACAAGAGTTATTCCTTCAAGGCCAAGTGACCCATCAGCAACATATGCTGAAGCTCCAAGAGTTACTGTGAAATCAAGCATCTCATCAGCCGTGGCAACGCCAGAAGCTTGGAAGTACCCAAGAACAGCCTGGGAGTTTCCGGAAGGGTAAATAGGATTAGAGAAGCCGCCTGCCGGCACCCCTAAGTCAACAATGTTCCAGGAAGAGCCTCCGGCACACTCGTCTGTTGCCTCAGGGTTTTGGGAACAGTAGTCATACTGCCCGCAGAATGACGGGTTAGGATCGCCAGCTGCGGTGCATGTCTCACCGGTATTAGAAGAAACGCACGTACCATCATCCGGGAAGATATTTGGCTCATCAGCCACCCAAGCGCACGCGCCGGGACCTTCGTTATAGCAATCCGTGTTGCTAGACCGGAAACCGCATTCGGCAAACACTCCAGCCATCATAATCATTATTCCGAGTAGTATAGTGAATTTCCTCATAGTAGGCACCTGTGCAAAGGGAAGGGGAAGGGAGAATAAAAAGGTTTCGCGCAAGAAAGCCTTAAAAACCTGCTCTGTGAGTATTTTAAGTATGCTTGAGTCGATAATCAAGGCCGAGAAAATGGAGAAAAGGCCGTTCGAAATGTTCTTCCTCGCAATAGCGATGACCATGATTGCCACCGCGCTCGCGGCCATAGTGAGCCCAGACGGCGCAGGGCACCTCGTCATAGCGTTCGTATGCATCGGCGCCGCGCCAATAATGGTGCGCGTCATCACGCTCGAGGAAAAGGAAAGCGCGGAAGTACACGAAAACGAGGTCCGCATGCTCGCGAGGCACGGCGACATGTTCGCGATATTCGGGTGGTTCTTCCTCGGCATAATCGTCGCGGTCTCCTTCCTGTTCATAATGATGCCAGCCGAAATGGAGCAGACAATGTTCGGGCCGCAGCTGCAGGAGCTGCAAAGCATCAAGGGGCTTGCTACGGGCCGCGTGACATCGTCGTGCGGCATATTCTGCTTGTTCCAGAACAACTTCGGTGTGCTGCTGCTGGTGCTGCTGTTCTCGTTCGTGTTCGGGGCCGGGGCAGTGTACATTATCACGTGGAACGCAAGCATTGTTGGCGTATTGATAGGGATGACGGCGAAGGCGGAGACAGGGAACGTGATACTCAACTATGTCATCGCGCTGCCAATAAGCCTAATAAAACTGTTCCCGCACGGAATCTTTGAGGTCGGCGCTTATTTCTTCGGCGGCCTGGCCGGAGGCATGCTAAGCGCAATGATAGTGCGCGGTGACTGGAAACGGGCTGACGTGTTCAAGGACGTGCTCGCCGTGTTCCTTATAGCGACATTGCTAGTCGCTATCGGTGCGATAATAGAGGGCATGTGAACTCAGCGCTTGCGGTACAGGACGCCAATGGCTACTACAACAGCGAGCGCAAGCAGCACAAAGATGTCAAGCATTTCAAGCGCGGGCGCGGTGTACACCGTGCCGCCGGAGCTTGCTGAGCCGCCAGCCACAACCGCCGAGCATGAAGGCAGGATGGCGCCAGTGCCTCCGGTTCTGTAGACCCAAATGCCACCCTCACAGTGCAGCCATTCCAGCGTTTCCAAGGAAACCATTTCAATGAATATCTCTGTCTCGCCGCCAGGGCACGTGAGCTCAATCGCGTATGACGCAGTGAAGTCCGCAGGCAATGCATGGCCGCATGAAGCCTCGGCGTTCGCGGCACTTATGTCCGCAATGGTATAGAACCCAGTCTGGTCTGACTTGAGGTTGTACATCCCACCGAACTCAAAGAAGTCAACAGTGTTGGCCACATTCACTGTGTCGCCCTCCGCGTTCAGGTCGAAGTTTATCACTGCATTCGCGGTCATGGCGTTGCTGGTTGAATCGGATGTATAGCCGACTTTGTCTACAGCAATGTCATACGGCGCAAGCGTTGTCGTGCCACCAGAAGTGCGCAACCACTCAGAGAACCACAGGTCAAGGTCGCCGTTGGCGTCAGTGGTGTCAACTGTTGGTGTTGCCTCCACATCAGTGAAGGTGACTGTTGCAGCGTCAAGTGGCTCACCAACACCAAGCACATTGACTTCCGCGAGCCACTGCTGGTCTAAGGATCCCAAACTTATGCTGATAGTGCCGTCCTCTGTTATTGAGCCACCACGGGCAGCGACTGTGCCGCCGTTTATGGTGAGTGTGGAGCCTGTTTGCACATCGATGCTGCCGGAACTAAGGTCACTGGGCGTGAATATGGTGTTATCAGACTGCAATGTGAGGCTAAGCATTTCCGTCGCGACATCGAAGTTGAGGTTGACCGCGCCATAGCCCTCGTCAACAGCCAGCACATTGTCAGTGGCTGTGGGGTGGTAGTTTGCATCGAGATATGATATGGTGTAGCTGCCGGCTTGCGCTCCCCATATGCGATAGTCGCCCGCCACCTGGTTGTGGTTCTTGCTCACGATGGGGCCGTAGAGGTTCACGGCACCCTGCTCGATAACGTTCGCTGGGAACAAAGTGTTGTCAGCGTATATGCGAATGTACCGGCCATTGCTTGCTGCACTGATGCCAATCCCAGCGTTTGTGAGGTCGGAATCCACTATCTCAATAATCGCGTCATTGCCGCCGCCGCTATAAACCACACCATAAGTAGCCGAGTCCACTATGGAACACCCAGTCAGAGTGTACTCCGTGTTCGAGCCCTTATGCCTGAAGATTGCATGGCCGTTCTGCACTTGGACGTATTCCATGGTGAAACTGCCAGTCAGGCCACTCGCATCGACGTTTCCATAATTGTCGTTGGCCGGGTGGTTTTGGTGGCGGATGAGAATGTGTTCATTCGTGCCTGAGCCACCGTTCAATCGGAGCTCTCCTGAAGTCCAAACTATGTTGTGGTAGCTGGCTCCGATGCCAGCACTATAGTATATCTCTGTGGGGTTCGAACCGTCGCCCTGCTCCACGACAAAATTGCCACCATCCACTAAAATCTGGACATCGCCAGTGGCTTTCGTAATCTCGAGCGTTTCCCCACTCTTGAGCGTGAAGGTTCCTGATGACATAGTCAGGGTGTCCATTGTGCAGCCATAACACATCAAGTAGCCACCGTTCAGGAGGGTCGCGCCCTGGACCTCAATGTTGCCTGTCTGCCAGCCGGGAAAGCTCGGGTCAATGCCCCCCTGGAGAATGGTTAAGTCATTCTCGACAATGATTGAGTTGGGTGGGGACCCCAAAACCCAATTAAGTGTCTTCGGGCTGTTGTAGATGAGGTTGTAGAACGTGCGGTCGTCCTCGGAATAGTACCGCATGGACCCAATGTTGGGGTCAGTAATCTCCACTGTTCCGCTGTTGTGAGTGAATGTGCTGCCGGCGTCAAAAGCTATCACGGAGGTGCCGTGGCCATGGCTGTCGAGCGTTGTTGTGCCTGATGTCGCAGACCAAAGACCGCCTGCGAACACGCGGACACTGCCGTAAGTGTGGGCACCAGAGCCGCCGTTCAGCTGGCCGCCGGAGTATATCTCCAGCGCGGTCGTGGTTGTGTAGCCAGAGCCAAGGGAAATTATGGCGTCATTCGTGTTGAGCGGGCCGTACAAAGTGGTTTTGGCGCTTATAGTCAGGTCGCGGCTCACGCCCCCACCACTGTCCTGGGTCTTGAATGTGCCGGAGGTTATTGTAAGGTCATTGTCCACCGCAGTAGGGAAGCCGCTACCAGAGTAATACTCAAGCACGTTATCCGCACCCTTATCTATAATGACATTATAGAAAGTTACTGTGGCTGCCGGATTGCTTGTGTACAGTAACTGCGTGTCTGCATAAGAAAACTTGACTGTTCCATCCGCATCATCAAACGACTGCCCCGTAACCATTAAAGCACAGCCATTGCATCCTGAAGTGGTCTTGTAATTTATGTCAGTCACGCCGCTCGTGAGAGTGATTGTCCCGGTGTGGAGGGACATGGAACTAATAGTATGGGTTCCGCTGCCTCCATCAAATACACTGCCAGCCCCTACGACATACAGCCCCCGGTCAGCCGCATAATCACTCGCGCCAAACTGGTGGTCACCAATGCCACCGATGAATGTGCCGCCATTGATTTCTGTCTTCGCTTCTGTGGAAACACCGAAACCGTTCGCATCAAGAATGCCGCCAGCAATAGTGAGCTGGCCGTTCTGGCCACCCACATCAGTGATAGAGAAAGCAGCACCCAAGGTAACTGAACCGGAAAAGCCTGCTTCCATATTCACCTCACCCACTGTAACTGGTGCAATTGTTACTATTGCGGCAGCACCAGCAGCAATTGTGGTGGTATCACCATCAGTACTAGGGAAACCGGGCTGATCCCAATTAGCATCAACCTCCCAAGTAACACCGTCACCAGCACCAGTCCACACAAATGGGGTGGCGGCAGCTGTAGCGAGCAATAACAGTAATACAATGATGCGCTTCATGCTGCTAAACAAGACTCTGAGGCTTTAAATCATTTACGGCGGTAGATGGCGCCAATGGCGACTATGGCTGCGAGAGCCAGTAGAATGGTGATGTCAAGCATCTCCAAGGCGGGCGCAGTGTACACAGTGCCGCCGGAAGTAGCAGCGCCGGCAAACGGCGAGCACGAAGTGACACGCGCAAAGCCCGCATCAGTCACATCAACCCAAGCAGAGCCCTCACAGTGCCACCACCGAGTCGCAATGCCATCAGACGGGCTCACAGACACATCACCCACACCACCCGGGCAGCTCATGTCAAACACGTAGTCAAAAGTGTAATCTGCAGGCAAGGAAGCACCGCACAAGGCCTCAGCCTGCCCCTCAGTAATCGGCTCGATAACAAACGCGCCCGCGACATCAGACTTGACCATATAACTGCTGCCGATGTCAACCCAAGTGTTCTCCTCACCACCAGCAACAGACCCAGACTCACCGGCAGAGGATAAGTCAAAGCTCACGACCGCGTTCGAGGTCAAAGGCATCTCCTGCGACTCACCGGCGAAGCCAGCATCATCAGCAGTCACAACATAAGGCTCAAGAATATCAGTGCCGCCAGAATTGCGCGACCACTCTGACAGCCAAACAGAGTAATCACCATTAGCATCAGTGGTAGCAGGAGCAGTGGTCTCTGACTGCTGGTTCTCGAATATCACTATGGCACCATCAAGGTTCGAGCCCTCACCCTTCACGTTCACGTCAGCAGCCCACTGCTTCTCAATGGAACCGTCGCCAAATGTTATGGTGCCTGTTTCCGTGAGGGTGCCGCCGAGGATGGAGGTGGTGCTGTCCTGCACATTGAGGGTGCCTGTAGGATTGACTGTGATGGAGCCGGCGTTTATGGTCCAAGCATTGCCGTCCAGAGTACCATCAATGATTAGGTTGCCAGTGACATCAATGGTCTGGCCAACAGTCCGCTCTGTAAGAGTGGCATCGGATCCGATTGTGAAGTCGTTTTCGACAGTAAGGGTGACATCTGCCCCCTGGCGCTTGTACGACCAAGCGGAATCGGGCTGCAGGATGAAGTTGTAGAGGTTGTAGTTAGAGTAGAGGTAGTAAAACTTGGATGTGATTATGATGGTGCCGTCGTTGTGCGTTGTGGGGGGTGACATTCCGTAGTACACATCCCTTCTGCCGGAAATGGTTGTGGTGCCGGACGTGGCGTGCCACGAGCCGGTGTTGGCGATGCCGCCATAGTCGTGGGTCCCTGAGCCGCCGTTCAAAGTGCCGCCGACCACTTGCACCAAATCAGCGCCGCCGCCATCAAGTCCCGAGCCAAGGGTGATTGTGGCGTCGTTGCATGTCAGCGTGCCACTAGACTCGATGCGTGTCCTGTGGCCCACGGTCAAATCCCAAGTTGTACCTGAGCCTGTTTCTACTGTGTCAAAAGTGCCTGAAGTGAGCGTGAAATCGTTCTCTACAGTGATGGGAAATCCGGCGCCGCTGTAGTACTGGAGCGTCCTAGCGCCCTTGACTACCTGAAGGTTATAGAGCGACCGCGGAGTGTGCGACGTGCTGTAGAGTATCTGGTCGTTCACGGAGTTATCAAACTTCACCAGGCCATTGCCATGGCTGAAAGCCATGCCACCGCCCCCAAATGCGAGAGCTATGTTCGCGCTCCGCGCTTTCACGAAGCTGGTTGTGCCGCTCGTGAGCGTGACTGTCCCAGAGTCAAACATCGCGGAGCTGAAAGTATGGTCACCTAAACCCCCAACGAACGTGCCACCGTTTACAACCATGCCATAATCAGTCGCGAAGCCCAACGCGCCGAACTGGTGGTTACCTGAACCCGCATCAAAACTTCCGCCACTGATGAGTGTTTTTGCATCCGTGCTTACAGCAAAGCCATTGGCAGATATTATGCCGTCGTACATGCTGAGATAAGCGCCCTGGCCACCTGTATTAGTGATACTGAGGTCTCCACCCAATGTGAGTGTGCCTGAGTAGCCACTCTCAAGCTGCACTGCGCCGACCGTGACCGGTGCGGTGGTCTGGCAATTGTCGACAGCGCCACCAGTGAAGATAGCCTTGTCGGCATCCGTTTGCGGAACACCCGCTGGAGACCAGTTCGTGGGTGTTTCCCACGTGCCACTGCCGACCCAAGTGTAGTCCACGGCAGCGGCTGTGGCAAGTAATAACAGCAATACAATCAGGCGCCTCATAACGCTAAACAACACCCTGAGGCTTTAAATCATTTACGGCGGTAGATGGCGCCGATGGCCACTATGGCAGCGAGCGCCAAAAGGATAGCGATGTCAAGCATCTCCAAAGCAGGCGCAGTATACACAGTTCCGCCACTTGTCGCGGCGCCGGCGAACGGCGAGCACGAAGTGACACGCGCAACACCACCATCAGTCACATCAACCCATGCGCCAGCCTCACAGTGCCACCACCGAGTCGCAATGCCATCAGACGGGCTCACAGAAATATCAGTCGCAGCACCAGGGCAACTCATGTCAAACAAGTAGTCAAAAGTGTAATCCGCAGGAAGCGAAGCACCACATGTTGCCTCTGCCTGTGATTGTGTGACTGACTCAATAACAAAAGTTCCTGCAGCATCAGAGTTCACCATGAAGCTGGCGCCGATGTCAACCCAAGTGCCCACTTCACCAGGCGCAACAATGCCAGAGTCACCAGCAGTGGATAAGTCAAAGCTGAGTGATGCGGGCGCGGTCAGGGGCATCTCCTGCGACTCACCAGCAAAGCCGATATCGTCGGCAGTGACAGAGTAAGGCTCAAGTGTTGTGGTGCCGCCGGAAGCCATGCTCCACTCAGACAGTAAAGTGGAGTAATCGCCGT
>JAUVIW010000124.1 GCA_030592525.1 archaeon | reverse complement strand
GCTATGACGCGGACGACACCGCGGGGACGCTCACGCTCAACGGGCAGTACTACAACGCGCCCACGCAAACCGGGTTCAAGGTGTTCTACACAGATCCGGAGACGCAGGCGACTGTGCTGCTGTTCGGCGAGAAGAGCCATGGTGACATGCTCACTGTTGACGGGAAGGCATTCACCTTCACGATACCGCTCGATGACATCGAGCTCGGCACTGGCGTCAACGCGTTCTACGCAGAAGTATACGGAGTGATGCACGGAACCACATTCAAGAGCGAGGCATTCAAGTTCGATGTCGCGGGAGACGAGTCATCAAGCTCCTCGGCAGCGACAGGCGCGCTCACAAAGAGCCTGATGACCGGATTAGTCACAATAACGATACCTGACACAAGCACCATCCCAGGGAGTGGAGGAACACAGGTATGGCCGCCAGAAGAAGAGGATGATGAAGGCGGAGGAACTGTTATAGTGCCAGACAGTGATGGAGACGGGCTCACTGACGCTGAAGAAATATCAGTAACAGGAACAGATCCGAACAAAGCAGACACGGACGGAGATGGAGTAAACGATGGTGATGAAGTCGCCAACGGCACTGACCCGCTTGTCCCGGACAACGGAAGCACACCTGGAGACTATGACGGCGACGGAATTCCAGATGACGTGGACACTGATGATGACAATGACGGTCTTGAAGACGATGACGAACTATCGCGCGGGACAGACCCGCTCGACAAGGACACAGATGATGACGGGCTCCTAGACGGGGCAGAAGTCAACACGTACCACACAGACCCCACGAACCCAGACACGGATGGCGACGGCATCAATGACGGCGACGAGGTCGCGAACGGCACTGACCCACTTGACCCCAATGACCCAGGAGGCAGCGGGGACACAAGAATGGAGCTCAGCATCGTGGACGGCGCAGGCAAAAACACTGTGTCACTCCCACCCGGCGGCTCTGTTGACGTGTACATGGAAATCAGCCACGATTACACGAGCAGTGTCGACCAACTTGATGGCGCAATCAAGGGAAGCAGCACCAACTGGGTTACGACCCCCGTGGCAATGGGCGCACAAGACGACATGTCATTCCAGACCACAGCATGCACCGGAACAGTGTACGATGAGTACACCGAGTTCATCGGAAGCACGGGAACAGAAGAGATTGAGGCCGGAACCACCACGCTCGCGAAGATGACGATAACAATTGCCGACAACGCACTCGACAGCACATACTCGCTAGACGTCAGCGACGGCATAAGCGGAGGCGGATGCAGCGGCATAACAATGGCGGCGACACTGAGCGAAGGGTCAGTAGTGACGCCGACAACAAATGCGTTCACAGTAACCATCAAGAAGACCGACATCGGAGGGCAATTGGGAACCGCGACAATGACGCTAAAGTCCGATGACTCCACAGTCGTTCCGGGAGGCACGGTCAACGCCAAGCTCGAGCTCGAGCACACGTTCACCAGCAAGGTACAAGGGTTCATCGGCGCAATACACGTGAGCAGCAACGAAGTTGAGATAGATGTGCCGGAATACAGCGTCACAGCAGAGCTCTCTGACCCGAAGCTCACTATGTGCTCAGACCCAACTTACGCAATTGTTACGATGAGCGCGCTCCCAGCGGACCAAATCGCATCAGGAGACACCCCGAAGATTGTCGCGACAATACCAATCAAGGTCAGCGCGGACGCGCCGGACGATGCAACATACACAGTGACGTTCGGTGACGGACCCACAACAGACACACTGTGCAAGGACGCAATTAAGCCAATGCTGTACGTAGCCAGCAACCCGGATTACCCATTGGGAACCAGCGCAATCACTATAGACACAGAAGCCGAAGAGGAAGAGGGCGCAACGCCGGAGACCGAGATAGGTGAGGGCATCAGGCTGGCGAGCCTCGCGGACAGCGGTGAGGTCTTAGGCATGTTGGAGACGCTGCTTGAGGCGGAGTTCACAACACCAACACTCAGCTCAGCGACAGCCACCGTGACAGTGGCGCCAGGAAAGAGCGCAGTCGCACTGTTCCTCGCAAAGGGCTCAAACCCACTGCTCATAACAAGCAAGAGCACTATGGATATGTACATCTGGGAAGGCGCGGCAGAGCCAAACACGGCGTACATGACGTACGGGCACGGGCTGACTGACTGGGGAATAGAGCTCGAAGCGTATTCCGATGATGTACTGCAAAGCTTCCCGACATCCGAGACAGGTGAGATGCACGTGATACTGACGCGCACGACACCGGGCAGCCCACCAGTCAAAGAAGCGCTCGGCATCAAGGACGGGGGTGGATACTACATCACGTCACCGGACCAAAAGGAAAGGGACACGTTCTACGTGTACGGCAACGCACTACACATAGAGCCAATGAAGTTCCCGATATACCTGTTCGGCGACACGCCGTACTTCAGGCAGCTCGTGAGCGCGGCATCGCCGCTCAAGAGCGGTCTGCTGACAATCAAGGCATACAATCCGAGGGCAGGGCTCGTGAACAAAGACTTCTTTGTCGGCGGCGTTGAATTTGACCCGAGCGACTCGTCGTACACTTATGACTACGATGATTACAAGGATGTCAATCCAGCAGGGTACGCAAAGTACACTATAAAGCTCAAGAACGGCATGAAAAACCCCGTTGACCTGGGCACACCAAAGTTCTCTGACACGTGGACCGACACGTTCGGCGCGAGCGCGATGATAACCAGCGTGAAGAACGCACAAGG
>JAUVIW010000013.1 GCA_030592525.1 archaeon | reverse complement strand
AGTCCCCGATTTTCCCTTCGCTCGTGCTGTTACCCGTGACATCATACTCCTCAAATATCTTTAGCTGTGGCTTGATGTCTTCGGCCGGTGCCCTGAAGCTGGTTGGCTTCTCGATAACCACTTTCGGCTTTGGTGGTGTGAGCGTATCAAGTGTAATCCATGGCCCGTCAACCCGTTCCAGTATCTCCTCACAGAACTGTAATGGGTTCGGGTGCTGCTCTATTTTCTCGAGCGCATCCGGGGAAACTAATTTCCCCTTCTCTCTGAAATAGCTTATGACTTCTTCTTTCACTAGCGTCACCCCACACACCCCTGCGCGGCTAGCGACCGGGCGTTTAAAGGAACTGCCATTAGCTAATCAGTTTATGCATAAAAGGCTTTGGTCTGGCTTTCCGAGCTAGCCATACGCCTTCAAAAGAAGCTCTTTGCTGACTGCTTTCCTGACGGGCTCGAGCAATTTGGCCAGCTCTTCCGCAAGCGCGTTCTTCAGGTCGAGTGGGTGCAGCTTCTTTCCCTCGAAATCCTTTTCGAGCGCCGCGTAATCCTTGTATTCAAGGTCTCCGCCGAATTTTTCCGGCCGGTGCACCGTGAAACTTTCTCCCTTCCTTTCCTTGAGCGGAAACACAACTTGCTTCATGAAAATCAGCACGCCATTGCCTTCAACAGCGCCTGCCTCACAAAAAGCGCTCTTCATCTTTTTCTTGAGCTCTTCCTCTGAGTCGGTGACACCTATTTTCGATGCCTTGTCGCTTGCACTCATCTTGCTCCCGGTCAGCCCGGGCAGCAGCGGGGTGAATACGCACGCATACTTCCTTTCCCCGATTTCCGGGAGCATGTCCCTGCCCAGCATGTAAATCCCCCTCTGGTCCACGCCAGACAGGGTGACATCCGCATCCAGCGCCAGCACGTCCTGCACTTGCAGCAGCGGGTACATGAGCCCGCCGAGCTTCGGCGCATCCCCCAGCCTCACGACTTCCGATGCCGCTCTTTTGACCCGATTGAATGTTACGTTCCCGGCCATCCTGAGCACGTTCATCATGTACTCTTCCTTGAGCTGGAAAGCACTCCCCTTAACAAACTCTAGATTATCGGCATTGGTGCCGCACGCCTCGACCATCGCCCTGATGGCCGTCTCATAGTACTCGCTCCTTGCGTCCAAAAGTTCCCATGGGCTCTTCTGGTCGTCCAGGTAAGCGTGTATGTCCGCAATCAAAAACTTGAACTTGAACCCCGCGTCCAAAAAGTCAGCTATCTTCATTATTGGCAGCAGGTGCCCTATGTGCAGTTCACCTGTGGGCGCGTAACCCATGTACGCAACCGGCTCCTTTTTCTTCAGCGCCTTGGCTACTTCCTCTTCAGTAACTATCTCCTGGGTATGGCGCGTGACTAGCTCCATCGCATCCGTCATTTCATCTCTTCCTTGATGCGCTCCAGCTCGCTTATGAGGCTCATGAGCTCCGGGCGGGTGTGGAACGGCATGTTGATGTCGTTCAGGCACTCGTCCAATAAGTAGATTGCGCTGGTGAGGGTGACTTCAGGCGCGTCTTTTGAGCTAATCTTGTCCTTTGCTTCCTGGACAGACCTTTTGATGTTCCTGGGGACAGCGCTATCCCTGATAACCCCTTCCATAATCTCCTTAATTCCATCTAATGCCTCTTCGTCCATCGTGTCGCCTCCAGAATCAGTGCAGCCTAGTTATGATAAGAACCCTATATAAGCTTTTACGGCTTGTAAAACAATTTGAACAGCTTTTCCTTGAGCTCCTTTACATCCTGTTCACTGTTGGCATTGACTTGTATCGCTCCCCGAACCTTTTCTCCGCCCAGGTCCACTTTGTTTGCGACTACCAGCACATTGTCGGCCTGCTTTCTCACTTTTGCGAGGAATTTTTTCTGGTCTTTCAGGCTGTACCCGCAGGTTTCAGACGGGTCCAGCACGAAGAGCACGTTCCCGCTCAGGTGCTTCAGTGCCAGGGATGCCTGCTTTTCAACCGGGTTCATTTGTTCCCTGTCCAGAATCCCGGGTGAGTCCACTAGCTGAAGGCGCTTGAACCCCATGTTGGTGTATCCTATGAGCAGCTTCTTGGTGGTGAACGGGTATGGCTGTATGTCCACCTTGTGGCCGGACATTGTTTTCAGGAGCGAGCTCTTCCCGACATTCGGGTACCCGGCTATGAGCACTGTTGCCATGTCCTTTACTCGGGGCATTGCCGCGAGCTTCTTGCGGGCGTCCTGCAGCACATCCAGGTCCTTCTCCACCTTCTTGAGTATTGACTGCACTCTTGCCTCGAACTTTTTCCTTGCGTCCGTTGTCTTGGTGAGCTCTTTGTAATGCCGCATCCTGCTCCTGAATGTATTGCTCATTTGATGGATTTTCTTTGCAGCCCATTTCACTGAGTGCAGTGCCCTCTTGACTTCCCCGAGGTCAACCAGCACACCCGCCATATCCTGTTGGAACGGAGGCAGCGCGTTGAAGTCCGCAGTGTTTTGGTGCACTGCATCCAGCTTCCCCGTGACAATATTGCCTATGAGCTCAACCCTGTACAGTTCCCTTAGCTTGATCGTTCCCTGCTTGCTTTTCCCGGTGAGTATTTTCGCGCCTTTCTGCGACCTGCGCAGGGCTGTCTTGAAAATATCGTGCGGGATGGGGGGGATGAGCGCCATAACCCTTTTATCCTTCCTGTGGTATATAAGCGCACTATGTTTAACTTCACGGCTTTAGCGCCCATCCCCCAATTCATGTTCCTGGGCTTTGACTTGACGGACATTGCCATGCGGCTTGTTGCGCTAGCCCTCTTGTTCACTGTCACTAAGCTGGTTCTCGCCCTCATCTCCCCTATCTTCAGGGATTTTGATGACTGGGTTGACAAGTACCATAAGATAGACCTCCCGAAGCACACTCATGTCGCCATCGAGCACGTGCTTCGCGGCATAGTCATTGTCATTGCGCTCGCTTACGCGTTCTTTTTCCTTGGCTCGCCGAACCCGCTGGTTAGCGTGTGGTTCCAGTCCGCTGCGCTGTTCGTGGTCGCGCGCACTGTCATCAGGAGCGCTGTCCCGTTCGTGCAGGGCCTTGACTCCATGGTCACCCACACTTACATGTCGCGCCACCGCCGCAAGCTCTTCGAGAAGGCGGTTCGCTATTCTGTTTACACCTGCCTTCTCATGGGCTGGATGTACATATTTGGCGTGACCGAGCTGTTCTACGCCGCCCTCGCGGGCGCGGGCTTCGCAGGCATCGTCATCGGCTTCGCGTCGAAGGACACTTTCGGCAACTTCATTGCCGGCATAACAATCGTTGTTGACAAGCCGTTCAAGATTGGCGATACCATTGAGGTGCATTCCATCCTGGGCAAGGTCGACGAAATCGCGCTGCGCTCCACCACCATCAAGATGTTCGACAACAAGGTGGTAATCGTCCCGAACGGGATACTCGCCACCGAGCCCATAATCAACTACACTCGTGAGAAAATCAGGCGCCTGGATATCCCGGTGGGCATTGCTTACGAGGCTGACATTGACACGGCAATCGATGTAATCAAGAAGGCGGTGTCGAAGATAAAGGGCGTCGTGACCGACGAGAAGACGATTGATGTTCTCGTGGACAAGTTCTCCGAGTCAAGCGTCGACCTGAAGGTCCGCTTCTGGGTTGAGACCGAGACAGGCATTGTTTCCCGCAAGAGCATTGCTGTTGAGAAGATAAAGAAGGCCTTGGACAAGGCGGGCATCGAGATTCCGTACCCCAAGCGCGTGATGATTGAGCCTCAAAAGCCCTCGAAGCGCAAGAAATAATATATACCCATTGGCCCCCAACCCTATGTGATGAAACGGGTATTAGCCTTGCTCCTGCTTTTGGCTGCTGTCTCGGCCCAGTGCATGCTGACTGTCGAGTCTGTGGAATCCAAGTTCAACGCAACCAAGGACTTGCCTGCGGTCATGTGCACGCAGGCCGATGCGGACACTACCCTTTACACTGATTTCGCTGAGCTCGCTGAGCAGTACAACCTTGCCGGCGAGTGCTTTGACATGAGCGAGTTCGACAACGAGAACGCGGGCAAGTACTACGCGCTTGCCGGTGACCACTACACAAAGGCTGCGCAATCGATTTGCGGCGACTACAATATCCAGGCGGCTTTGTACGAGTCGGCCGGCGACGCTTACTACTCCGCCTTTTACATCACTGATGAGGATGAGTACGAGGCGTTTTCGAAGCAGGCTTACGGGCTCGCCCTCACTACTTACCAGTACCACCGCTCGATAGTGACCTCGTTCAACGAGGCCAAGTACAATGCGAAGATGGGCCAGTTTGACTCCCTGTTCGTGACTGATGTCACTGACTTCCAGCCCGAGGGCAACATGGACCTATTCATCTTTTCTGTCGCCGCCATCCTCATCATCGGCATCATCCTCATAGCATTCTTCATAGGGAAGCATTGAAATGACTCTGGAAATCCGTTACAAGGACCTAGCTGCAAGGATAGCTGTATTCGACACGCCGCACGGGACAGTGGAAACCCCAACCATCATGCCCGTCGTCAACCCCGTGCACCAGTCACTTTCAATCAGCGAGCTCCGCGCCGCCGGTGCCTCAATGCTAATCACCAACTCTTACTTGCTGTGGAAGAACCGCCGCGAAGAAGTTCTCGAGAAGGGCGTCCACAAGCTCTTGGGCTTTGACGGCCCCATCATGACGGACTCAGGTGCGTACCAGCTAATGGAGTACGGCGACATCGAGGTAACAAGCGATGAGATAACCGCGTTCCAGAAGGCCATTGGCGTCGACATCGGTGTCATCCTTGACATCCCCGGCCTTGGCCCCCCTGAGGAGCTCCGCGAGAACGTCCTTGAGACCTACCGCCGCGCCAAAAGCCTTGATCGTGGTGACACGATGTGGGCCGGCCCCATTCAGGGCGGCAATGACATGAAGCTGCGCAAGCTGGCGTGCAAGAAGATGTCCTCCCTTAACTTCGACACTTATGCCATTGGCACCGTGGTCCCGCTGCTGAACACCTATGATTTCACCACGAACATTGACATCATCGCGGCGTGCAAGCAGTCCCTTCCCCTTAACGTTCCCGTCCACCACTTCGGCGCCGGCCACCCCATGTTCTTCGCTTTCGCTGTTGCCATGGGCGTCGACCTGTTTGACTCGGCGGCATACTCCTTGTTCGCCAAGAAGGGCAAGTACCTGACCGTGAGCGGCACACTCTCAAAGGAGGATCTCCACTACCTCCCCTGCTCATGCCCCGTGTGCTCGAAGAAGTCCGTCCGCGAGCTCACTGAGCGCGACCTCGCGCTCCACAACCTGTACGTAACTTTCGATGAGATTCGCCGCATCAAGCAACGCATCCGCGAGGGCACTTTGTGGGAGCTTCTTGAGGAGCGCTCGCGCGCCCACCCCGCCCTCTTGCTGGCGTTCAAGCGCATGGCCAAGCACATGAAGTTCCTGGAGTCCGTCGACCCGGTCATGAAGAAGCGTTTCATGTACCTGTCGAAGCGGAGTGCGTTCCGCCCCGAAGTGTACCGCCACAATCACCTCAACATGGATTCAAAAAAGTTCGTTGATGCCTTCCCTTTCAAGCGCGTGCCAATGGAAATCATTGAGGCATATCCTTATGGCCAGCGCGTTGTCCCTGACGAGGAGACCATCAAGCAGGAACTATCGGACCATGATATAATCAATGGCCTGGGCGAGTACTACTTCGGCGTAAAAGGCCTTTTCAAAAAAATCCGCATAGCGAAGAGCCGGAAGACCGGGCGCATCCGCCGCATTTACAATGGCAACACCCTGTTGGCCACCCTGTCCCCAAGCAGCTACTCCCTGATCCCCCATGCAATCGCAAGGGACATCCACGCCAAAACACCAAAATGGCGCGTTGTGATGAACGACGACTCAGTTCCCTTTATCAGGGAGGGCAAGAACGCGTTCGCGAAGTTTGTCCTGGAGTGCGACCCGGACATCCGCGCTGGCATGGAGGTTCTCCTTGTTGACGCCAAGGGCGCCTTAATCGGCAACGGCACTGCCTCTTTGTCAGCCCGTGAGATGCTGGAATTCGACCGCGGCGTCGCCGTGAACACACGCAAGAATTAATACCCCCTTCTCCTAGCCAGTACCATGTGGTTTGAGCTGGCCATTGTTTCGATGCTGGCTTACGGGATACAGGACTTCCTGTTCAAGCTCGCTGAGGTGCGGAACCTTGACTTCAGGACAGTGCTCACGGTCTACACCCTCACCGTCCTTCTGGTGAGCATCGTCCACTACTTTGTTTTCCCGTTGCCTGTCCCCTTCCTTCTTCCGCTCGCCTTGTTCGCGCTTGTGCAGGTAACGTTCTTCCTCGCGATGACTGTGCTGAAGCTTGAGGCACTTGACAACATGCCTTCTTTGGCGGTTTTTCCCCTTTTCGCTCTTGGCGGCGGTGTTGGGGCTGCTATTCTTACTGCCGTGTTCCTTGGCGCTCCACTCACCCCCTACCGAATGCTCGGAATCATGATTTCCGCTGCCGCGCTCCTATTGTTAATTGAGCGCAAGCGCGGGCGTGTATTGCCTAAGGGGCTCTTGTTCGCTTTTGTTGGCTTGGTGTGCTTTGCGATATCCAATTTCTTTGTCGCAGCGGTTTCCCCTGAGTACATGGTGCCCTCGGTGTTCATCGCTTTGTCATCGGCTTTCGCTGTTGGCCCCTATTACCTCCTTGAGTCCAAGTTGCACAAGCACCATGGCAAGCTTGAGCAGTCTTCTAGGATGGGGGTGGCAATCGGGCTTGTGAATGCATTTGCGTTCTTCTCTTTCATTTACGCCTTGTCAGCGGGCCCTGCGACCGTCGTGCTCCCTATTGTTGGGATGGCTCTCTTGGTCTCGATAATCCTCTCGAAACTGGCTTTCGATGAGCGTTTGACTGCCCGCCGCACTATCGCGATAACTCTGGCCATAGTAGCCATCATCCTAATAAGGCTGAACATCTAGGTGATACCCTATGCCTAAAGAAAAGTCCCGTACCCGAAAGTCCACCGACGCCGGCCACCACCACGCCCACGAAACCGAGGGCAAGGGCAAGCACGACTGGGTGCAGCCCAAGAAAAAGCAGCAGCGCAAGGATTAGTTCACTTGAACTTCCGCGCCACTATATAGTAGGCCGGATAGCTAAGGTCAGCCCTTTCCTCAGCATCCTTGTTAACCAACTTGTTCTTCAGCTTTATCGAAAGCACTTCCACCGCGCCCAGCTCTGCATACGCCTCGCGCGTCCGCCCGACATCATCCCCTATCGGCGTGAACACACAGCAGTACCCGCCCTTCTTGAGCGCAGCCCAAACATGCCTCACTGCTTTCGCCGGCCCCTTCAAGTCCAGAAAAGCAGCGTCATACTTTTCCTCCGGCAGCTCCTGCTCAAGCAGGTCTCCTAACTTAATAGTAACATTATTCAGTCCAGACAGCGCGATGTTCTCCCTCGCAATTTCGTAGAACCTCTCCTCTTTCTCGAACGTATCAACACTCTCGCACATGCCTGCAAAAACCTGCGTAACTGACGCGCTCCCACTGCCTGCCTCAAGCACCTTCTTGTTCTTGCCCAGCGCGAGCAAGCCGGCTGCGAACCCAGCATCATACTCATAAACCGGCCGCGCCCCCCTCCTCTGGTTCTGCACCCTGTCTCTGACAGAGGCATCAAGCACCAGGAATTCCTCTCCCTTGTTCGTTTTCACGAGCCCGCCTTTCTCGATGTCCTCGCGCGCCAGCTCTCCGTACGCGGTGCCCACGCTTTCGCCTCGCCATATCTTGTATATCTCCTTCCCAGACGAATGCAATAATATTATGGGCTTTTCCATGGTGCCACCGAGAACCAAAGGTATAAAAACAAATGCTCTCCTAATTAGGAGCCAGACCGTATTTAAACTATTTAGTGGTCAGAATGAAGCTTCCCAACATCTACGCGAAGGATTATTATCGATACTACTTACTGGTGTCTGTAGCAGTTCTAGTCATTGCTTTGGCTCTCCTTCCCGGAGTCAGGATGGGTATCGACCTTGCTGGCGGCACAAGAATAACCGCCATGGACACTAACACCATGGACACCCACGCCCTTGAGCAGGCGCTGGTTCCCTACGGTTTGGAGGACTTGTCTGTCAAGTTCATCGAAAACCCATTGACTGGCCGCAAGGGCGTTATCATTGAGTACACCGGCAACCATGATATCATCCGCGCCGAGCAGCTCGTGGGCTCGAGCCCTTCAGAGGCAATAGCCCTTCTGGCGCCCTTTGTGGAATCCGACGAGTCACTCGGCACCAACGCGACGGCGGACCGCTATCTCGAGGTCGCAAAAACCGATTTCCGCACCTCTGTCCAGGACGCCTTGATGGCGTTCACCGGCGTTACTGAAGAGCAGGTTAGCTCCACAGAGGTCGGCGCCGCTCTTGGCCAGCAGTTCTGGGAGAGCTCACTGCGTGCCTTGCTTGTCGCATTCATCCTTGTCGCGGCAGTTGTTTTCATTCTCTTCCGCGAAGTTATGCCAACATTCGCAGTGCTGCAGGCAGCGGTGTTCGACATCATCGTCGCCCTTGCCGGGATGAGCTTCTTTGGCATCCCCCTAACCCTCCCGACCATTGCGGCCTTGCTGCTGATGATTGGCTACTCAGTAGACACTGATATCCTCGTCACGGAACGTGTCCTAAAGCGCAAGGACCACACGCCGCGCGAGCGCGCTTACGGCGCCCTCATCACCGGCCTAACAGTAACAGGCACCACTCTCACAGTTGTCCTGATACTCGCGATATTCTCATACTTCAACCAGATGACCACGATATTCCAGATTGCAAGCGTCCTCCTCTTCGGATTGATGGGCGACCTCCCTGCGACGTGGTTCACTAACACAGTGCTGATAACATGGTGGGCAGAACGGAAGAAAAAATAGGCCAGCTCCTCAAGGACTGGAGAATACGGATTTACCTAGTCGCCATCATATTCCTGGGCATAATCCCCCTGATTTTCATGGGCCTACAGTTCGGCATGGACTTCAAGGGCGGCTCCATGATCCAGCTCGAGCTCGAGAAGAGCGTCGATGAGACGACCATGAGCACCATGGTCACCATATTGGGCGAGCGCCTCAACGGCTTTGGCCTGAAGGACGTGAGCGTCCGGCCTTTCGGCGAGCAGTACATAACCGTGGAAGTGAGCGCCACTGATGCCAACAGTGTCGATGCGCTCAAGAAAATCCTGTCCCAGCAGGGCAAGTACGAGGCCGTGATTGACAGCATTGTTGTGCTCAAGTCCGAGGACCTCGTCGAAATCGTCACCAACCCGCAGAAGGGCTATGGCTACATTGGCTCAACAGGTGAGTGGCGCGTCCCCTTTGCCCTTTCCAAGGAAGGGAGCGACATGTTCGCGGAACACGCCGCGGGCAAGTGCACGAAGGAAGCCGGTGAAGTGGTGTGCGAGCGCATCTTCATGTTCATTGACCGCCCTGAGAACGCGGCCATCCTCATGCCCCAGGCGCATTACGACCTCGAGTCAAGCATGAACATTGACCCTGATTCCCCGTCGAGCTTTGCCGTTGGCATTGATGAGTTCGGGCGCAACACCATCACAACAATCATCCCCACTGACACAATCACCGACGACATCCTCGCAGAGCTTTCTGCGGGTGGCTTCGAGCGCGTCCTCGTTCCCGAAGACGCTAACTACGACACCTCCCGCATCAACGCCTCTGTGTCAGTTGTCCCGAAGGTAAACAAGTACTGGCTGTGGGACGCCGTTGGCCTGAAGAGCATCCTTTTCCTCACTCCTGGCGTGACATCCGGCGAGCCAATCCGCGAGGCAGTCATCACTGGCGGCGCTCCCGACCTTGAAACAGCGCAGGCCGAGCTCACAGAAATGGTCGTCATCCTGAAGTCCGGAAGGCTTCCAGTCAAGATACAGATTGCGAGCACGAACATCGTGTCCCCCACTCTCGGGGAGACTTTCCTCAATGATTCCCTCACGATGGGCGTCCTGGCGCTAATCGCGGTGGGCTTCATCGTGTTCATCCGCTACCGCAAGCCGAAGATAACCGGCCTCATGGTGCTGGCCACAGTCAGCGAGGTGGCCCTCATTCTTGGCGTTACCGCCCTCATCCACCACGAGCTTGACATTGCGGCTGTGGCGGGCATAATCGCCGTCGTAGGCACGGGCATTGACCAGTTCATCATAATCACTGACGAGATTCAGCGCGGCACTGAGCTGGATGCTGATGAGAGCGTTGTCTCCCGCATCAAGAAGGCGTTCCGCATCATCATGGGCGCTGCCTTCACCCTGACCGCCGCTATGCTGCCTCTCATGACGTTGGGCCTTGGCCTGCTGAAGGGCTTCGCGATAACAACGCTTATTGGCGTCTTTATCGGCGTGATAATCGTCAGGCCTGCCTTTGGCAAGGTCGTCGAGGTCTTCAACTAAGAGGTGTTTGTAAATGCGTGTAGCTACTTTACTTTTGATATCCATACTAATCCTAACCGCGGGGTGCGTCGAGGCGCCCGAGGCAGGAAACCAGACACAGTATGAAACTGTCGACCCGGACATTGTTCCCGACACCTCCATTTCCACGCCAACATTCTATCCTGCTGAGTCGTTCGACAGCGACCGCGTCCCTTTCACCATGACGTTCTCTGAGAACGTTATTCTCAAGTCCTTCAAGCTCGATGGCAAGGACCACGGCGTCAACACCACTGACCACATGACTTTCAGCTTCATCAAGGAGCTTTCTGTGGGCAACCACACTGTGGAGGCTACGGTCACTGACGTGGCTGGCAATGAGCAGGCGTTTTCCCACACTTTCCTCATCGACACTTCCATGCCCGCACTCGTGAAGATTGAGCCTTCTGACTACCAAACGATTTCCACGAACGAGGCTGATGTCCGCATCGTGTTCAACGAGGAGGTTACCATAATCTCCGCGATGCTTGACAACTCTGTCCTGAATCTTGGCACCACTGACGGCAAGGAGTTCACCATCCACCTCGGCACGGATGACCTTGATTTCGGCACTGAGTACAAGATTCGCGTTACAGTGGAGGACGCTGCCGGCAACCAGCTTTCAATCGCCACGTCCTTCTCAACCAAGGACATTTACGCCCCTGTCGCAATCTCTAACCTGGAAGTAACTGACACAGGTGATGGCGGCATACTCTACATCACTTGGGATGAGTGTGACGACCCTGATTTCGAGCGCTATGACATTTACCGCGATGACAACGAGTTCAGCAGTGTTGACGGAAAGACCAAGATTGGCGGCACTATGCCAGCTGACCACAATGAATTCACTGTGACCGACTTAACCGACGGCAAGAACTACTGCTTCATCGTTGTCGCTGTCGATGACGCGGGCAACTACAACCACCATGCCACCGCCGTGTGTGAGAAGCCCTCGTCCATTGACCAGAAGCCTCCGCTTATCCTCGAGGAGTACCCTGACACCACGTGGACCAACAGCTCTTCCCCGGAGATAAAGGTCGTGACGAACGAAAAGGCCACTTGCAAGCTCTCTTTTGACACCAAGGGCGGCTGGGACACGCAGGAGTACGCCAAGATGAATTACACCATGTCCCGTGACGGCGACAAGCTCATCCACACCACTTCCCTTAGCCTGGATAACGGTAACCACCAGGTCTTCGTGCTGTGCAAGGATGAAGCCAGCAACATAATGACAGACCCTGAGTCCTGGACTGTCACCGTGGACTTCACGCCCTAATGCTCATGGACCTCTCCCAAGCTAAGCGCGTTGTTGACGATGCACTGAGCGCCTGCCACACACTCATAGTTGTCGGTGACTGCAGCGTCCGCTACCACGGCCGCGCCGCGAGCAAGCTTGCTTCAGGTGAGCGCATTATCATTGTCAAGAGCGACGGCTCTTTTCTCGTGCACCAGAACAAGGGCATGGCTGCAATCAATTACCAGCCGCCCAAAAACAACCGCATCAGCACTGAACTGTCCACCAACACTCTCATCATCAAGGCGATGCGCCGCTCCCCCAAGGAAATCCTTGAGGTAATCTTCACCAGCGTTCTCTTTGCCCAGGCCTTTCCCATGAGGGATGATTCCTCCCTTAAGGTCTTCGGCACTGAGAAGAACCTCGCCGACCTCCTGATGCAGGACCTGGAGCTCATTGAGCCCGGCCTTAGGCCATTGAAGCAGGAGTCCCCCCTGCAAAAGGGCATGATTGACATCTTCGCCCGCGACCGCGATGGCAAGAACGTAATCATCGAGCTCAAGCGCCGCACTGCGGGCCTCTCCTCCGTAACGCAGCTGAAGCGCTATGTGGACGAGGTCGACCAGCGCATTGGCCAGGAGACCCGCGGAATCCTCTGCGCACCCTCCATAACCCCCAATGCCCTGAAGTCCCTGGAGAAGTGGGGCTTGGAGTTTGTCCGCCTTGATTTCGAGGTCTCGAACCCGTCGGCAAAAATCAAGGGCCTCCAGCCCAAGCAGAAGGGCATGGGTGAGTTCCTCTAACCCTTTTATACTTAGCTCTCCCAATTACATTTATGCCAGAAAAGCTCTTTCCGAAGAAAGACGGTGAGGACATATCAAAACTCCTTGACCGCATTTTCACTGAGGAACAAATACAAAAGGCACATGACGTGGTGAAGGAGCGTTACATCGCTAGATCCGTTGAATCAATGCGGGCAGCGCGCATTACCGCCAAAAAACACACTTTAGTTCCGATTATCGGTTCTGACATTCCTTCGACGCATAGGCTTCAGGACATGAATGCGTTCATTAAGGTGATTGGCGTGAAGGACTTAACCTTGCTCTTATCCAAGCTTAAACAGTTTGGTGAAGTCCCTGCACTCGACCACATTATCGCAAGCTCTGTGGGTGCCGCTTACACAAGTGGTTTTCTAGAGCAAGGCGAGAACAGATTCGATTCGGCTAAAGAAGTATTTGGCCCACCGGTCGAGCTGACAGCCACGGGCGTAAAAACACGCAGCAAGAAGGCAACACACCTCCTCAACTCGATGAAATCGGACATCGGACACCGCCATACGGTTACGAATTCTTCGATAAACGCCTCAACTTGGCTGATTGTTGCCCTTAAGCACAAGATTCTTTGCAAGTGTGCTGACATAGACCGATATCCCCATCAATTGCTTGCCAAACGCCTTGATTCCGAAGCTAACAAGTTTTTTGACATCAGCATGAAGAATGCTGATCTCGTGGAAAAAGGCAAGCAGGCATTTTTCAAGAAAACCAATGAGACTTTGCACAAGGATGCTGCAATCGTGAGAACAAACATGAACGCGAAACACGCCTCAAAAACGAATGTGAAAAAGAAGCGCGCCCCCCGCAAGTTCAGCGCGAGGTTTGCCGCATGAAGGCTGTCGTTTTTGATATGGATGGCGTTATTGTTGATACTGTTGAGGCCTGGCGCTCAACTTTCAACCTAACACTCAAACACTTCCGCAAGCGCCTCGTAATCCCTGAAGAGGACTTCAAAAACAAAGTGTTTGGCGTTGACTCCGGCGCTTTCTTCAAGTCAATTGGCTGCAAGGAATGGGCTCAGATGAGGATGTTCAACTACTCCAATTTCACCCGCTTCAAGGATAAGGTAACTCTTGATGAGAATGCCATCTTCGTCCTCAAGCGCATCCGCTCTTCGGGCCTGAAAACTGCCCTAGTGACAAGCTCCCCGCGTAGCATTGTCAACGCCCTTCTTGAGCACTACAAACTCACCCAGTTTTTCGACACGACAATAACCGGTGATGAAGTCCCTGCAAAGAAGCCTGACCCCTCAGGCATCCTGAAGGCTTGCAGCCTCTTGGGCGTCTCGCCAAAGGATGCCATGTACGTCGGCGACACCAACTCAGACATACTTGCCGCGAAGGCCGCGGGCATCCCCCTCGCCATGCTCTCCACAACCATCGGCATCGACGCAATCCACGATGTGCAGCACAAGCTAAACAGCCTGGTGGACATTCTCGACATAGTTGAAAAGAAGTAATGGGCCGGCGCTTAGGTGCGCGCGGCCAGCTTGATGTCGTCCGCCGTGACGGT
>JAUVIW010000023.1 GCA_030592525.1 archaeon | reverse complement strand
TGTTCCATGAGGATAAGCCTGGCGAGGATCCCGGGCACAAGGCCGGGGCTGCACTGCCATTGTATCCCGGTATTCACGTCGCCTAGATAATGCCAAATACGCCTAGAATGAGGAATATTGCCACGATGACCAGCAGCAGCTTTAGTATGGCGCCTCCGCCGATGCCACCCATCTCAGGTGCCACGAGGGCGCGCTCGCCCTTCATCTCGGCTTCGTGCTCGGCAAGCACTCGTTTGTCACCCAGCCGATAATCCCTGCCATCCATACTGTCCAGTTCCTCATTCTCAGCTGCGTTTAGGAGTTCCTCATGCCCTTCGGCTGAGGGCCCCATGAGGCTCCGGGCCATGTTCAGGATTCTCTCGTGGACACGCGGCTCAATTTCAAGGGGCTCAAGGGATGGCTCGAAGTCCATCATTTCGGGCTTCTCTGCCTTTCTTTCCAGCTTCTTCCTGAGTTTTTTGGGCGGCATGCGTCACTGCTCCGTTCACAGGTCTTTTTTGTGCTTCGCTATCTCTTTTGAAAGCATTTTCTTTTTGTCTTGAAGCGCGTTATATTCCTTACTGCCTCTTTTGGTTTCGCTAATCTTTTCCATTAGGCTGAACAAGTCATCTTCAAGGGCATCTACCTGCTCCTGGATGAGCTTCTTGTCTACAATGCCTTTTGTAACAGGCTCGTCCTCGCTTGGCCCTTTCTTCTCAGGCTTTTTCTTGGGTTCACCTGATTTTGATTCTGCCTTAAGCTGGCTCATAATGTCATCATCAACCTTCATATCATCCGCATCAGGCATTTTCTCAGCAGTGCCCTTGGGCTTCTTTTTTTCGGTAACCTTCTTTATCAGGGCCTTTTCTCCCTCACTGATTCTGGTGTTATAATCATTGAAAGTGGCATTACTGATGAATTTATGCTTGCGGAAACCATCCAAGATATTCCGGGTGGTCTGCAAATCGTTTTTGATTTCGACTAACTCATTGCGCTCCGCTTTTTCCACCCGCTCACTCAAATCATCAAAGTGTGCGTTCATGTTCCGCATAGTGGCGTGAGCGGAAACGAACTCCCTCCAATGGCTCATCCGTTCCTCAGGCTTCTTTGAATAAAGCTCCAGGAACTGTTTTTCCAGGTCATATTCCAATGCAACTGGGTTATCAGACTCGTCAAGCGTGGTTGCGAAGAGCTCAATCGCTTCCTGCACCAGCTTGGGTTCCCTGAATATTTTGGCCATGTTCTCTGCGACCATGAACGCGTTGTTCTGTTGGGCTTCGGGAATCTTTTTCAGTGTCTCGGCGAGCTTCTTCGCAGCCTCGCCATCGCCCTTTATGATTGGCTTGACCTTCTCGAGCGTCTCGTCCTTGGGCACCACCACAACCTCTTCCTCTTCGGGCTCACCCTCCATAGGGTCAGCCTTTATGGCGGCTCGGACCTTTTCCTCGGGCTTTCGTGAAACGCTCGTAATCTTGATGTTGCCTTTCTTAGTGATGCTTGCCTCAACCTGTATGCCCTTACTGCGCATCGTAAACGCTGTGCTCGTGGCATTCACTCTCTTGAAGCCCTGCTTGCGAAGTGCCTTCCCCATGCCTATGAACCTGCTTTGCGCAACCAGCGTATCATTGATGTTTACTTCAACGCCATCGCCGCCAGCCTTTTTCACGATATCCATCATGCTCTTCAGGGTTGCCACCTTCTTCTTTTGGGGCCCAGCCTGCTTGACTTCAGCTGCCTTGTCCTCTTCCTTAAGATTCGCAACATCCTCGGGCGTGCCGATTACGTACGTCTCCACTTCCTCAGGCTCCACTTTCTTGGCCTTTTTCTTGACCTTCTTGGGCTTGCGCCCCTTCTTCGGAGAGCCCACAATGACGTTGCGGGTGAACTCCTCGCGCATCAGGCGAATCTGCCCGCCGATGCCCTCCTCACCCTTGAGTTCCTTGTGCACAGTGTTCATCAGGGACAGCTGTCCGGCAGTAGCCTTACCTTCCTTTGCCTGGTTGTACAGCATCGCAGACATGTAGTTTTCGCCGACGTTCCTGAACATCTTCATATCCTTGTCTTGGATGGCCTTCTCAACAGCATGCTGAGTGTTCTCCAAAATAACCTCAGAAGCCATGTTCATCTTGTCAAACGAAGTGAAGTGAGTGGTGTTGATTAGCTTGACTGCATTGGCTTGCATCCGCTCAATGAGGTCGCTTGCCGTCTCAATGTCCCCAGTGCTCATTGCATCCCTCTTATCCACCATCCTGTTCTCGGTGTCAACAATAAGTGAGCGATAGCTGTCAAGCGCCTTCTCGTATTCACCCTCACCCATGAGCCTGGTTGCGTCCTTTATGCCGTTTGATATTTCCTTGAAGTCAATCGGGCCCGCATCCGGCCCCTCTTCCTCAACAACGCGCTTCTTCTTGGCCTTCTTCTTGACTTTGACCTTCTTCTGTTTCTCGGGCTCCACAGGCTTCTTGGCCTTCTTCTTTTTCCTGACTTTCTTTGCGGGCTTTGGAGCCGCTGGCTCTGTTGGAGCAGCAGGCTTGGGTGGGGCAGGTGTTGCCGGCTGCTGTTTCTTCCTAGCCAGCTTCAGGCTGCGGTCCACGTCAATCATCTGCTCCCTAATGAGCTTGATGACATCGGAATCAACCTTCATGCCCGACTGCGTCATGTCCGCCTCAATCCTCTGGAACAATTTTCTGGACTGCTTCAATTTGATAGCTGCATTAGCGTAATCCTCGCGCTTCAGGTAAGCGAAGCCCATGCGCTCCCCAATCTGCGCCTCGTCAAGCGAATTAATGGACACATGCGCATACTCCTCAGCAGTGCTGAGAACATCAATCGCCTTGTCATACATGCCCAGCTTGATGTACTCCTCACCCATGTTGTGCATCAGGCGCTGTGCGTGCTCCGTGTTCAGTGTGCCAGCGCTTTCGGCTATGCTAAGGCTCGAATACAAGCTGTTCAGGAGCTTGATCCGCTCACTCGTGCTGCCGCTGATTGCACTGGAATTAAGCACCATTATCGCGCGGTCGATGTCCATCTTCTCCTCGCCGAAAATCTTTTGCTTGACCTTGCCAAGTAATCCCTGCTCCGCTTCCACCTCAACAGCGGTTGATGCGGGCGTTGATACGCGATAGAACTTTTCAGTCGCGCCATCGAACATGACGTACTCGTCACCGACCAGCACAGTGGCCTTCTGTCCTGACTCAAGCTTGCTCACATTCTCAGGGGAAAGCTCGATTGGAATTTCGTTGCCCTCAAGCCTGATGGTGGCGACATCCATATCAAGAGAATAATCCTTGCCACTCGCCGAGTCAAACTTCTCTGCGGCAGGCCCCTCATCTGCGGGAGCTGGCGCCGGAGCTGCTGGCTCTGGCGGCTCTTCTTCCACGGGCTCCGCTGCCGGAACCGCTTCGCCACTGGGTGGTGCCACTCCGCCACTAGGCGGCGGCGCTCCGCCACTATCATCATCACCCTTGTCATCAGCCTTTTCATCAACCCTCGTCTTGTCCCTCAGGACAATCGGGTTCTTGCCGGGTATCTTGACAGTGATGTCATAGCCATTAATGGACTTGCGGAGGGTTCCGCTCACAGCATCAAGGTTCTCCAGGCCATACTGGCGCTTGACCTTGCGCATGACCTCATCGTACACCCCGACACCGAACTCCTTCAGCGTGCTCTCAAGCGAGCTGGCAGGAATGTGGTTCGCCTTCCCGTCAACATGCAGCTGGACATCGGTCCCGTCGCCATTGACATAGAGCGTGTGCCAGTTCTCCTCGCGCATGCGGTCAAACAGCTCGTCAGTGAGAACAGGGTCAACCTTTGCCTTGAGGCTGTCGATATCACGCTTGACCTCATCCTCGCTCATGTCAACCACACGGTTAAGGTAGTCAGGCAAGAAAGCCCTTATCTGCTCCTCAGTGTAGCCAACCTTGTCTGACTGTGCCTTGTAGCGTGCAATCTCCTCTTCAGCAAGCTTCTTGAGCGAGTGGGCCATTTCATCGGACGGCTCCCGCTTAAGCCTGAATAGCTCACCATACGGGCTCACGACGTTCCCTATGTTGCCCTCAGTGAATCCGTGTGTGAGGCTTGCGACTGTCTTGTAGAAGTCATAATCCTCATTGTCCTTGGCTTCCTCGGTATCCTCATCAATCTCCGCATTCTCCAAGTCAAGTGTTACGCGCTTCTTGAGCTTGCCCGACTCATAGTAAGTGCTTTCAGACAAGTTGCCGTATGAATCAATGCTGAACTTCACGAAGCCCTCTGTTGGCTCGCCGAGAATGCCCTTGATTCTGTTGCGCATCTCCTCTTCCTCTGGCGGCAATCCCTCTTCCTTGAGGTATGACGTGAACTCCTTGACGCTAAGCAGTGCGTCAGCAGGCTCACCCACCGACATGGCTCCACCCAACGTCCTGAGCTTGGCATTAACGCGCTTCTGGAGCTCCTCATCGGAAATATCTGCCAGCCTTACCTTGCCACTCCCAATCCTCTCAATGTCACCATGCTCTTTCACGCGCACCGAAATGAACTGCCCTTCGCCAGCCTCATTGGGTGCCACTGTTAGCTTGTACTCACCGGACCAGCCATCGTCAGCAACGCCCGTGCGCTCGACAAGTATCTTGGCTTTCTTGTTGTTGACTTCGTCAGCAAGCCACTTCTTGGCTTCAGCCATCAGGCCATTCTGCTCATCAATGAAGCGTATGCCTATCTTCTTGAGGCCGTCAACCTTCTTTGTGTTGCCCCGCAGGGAAACCTGGTCTGTCTCGCCCTCGAAGAACGGAAGTGTCGCAATCTGTTTCATTGGCACAAACTCACCGTCTTTCTTGAACAAGTCCTTCATTGAGAGCTCATCGCCGTGGCGGCCATGGTACTCCTTGACAACGGCCTTGCCCAGCTGGGCTATGGCCGCAGCATCAGCAACAGAGTCAGCGTGGTACCTGTAGTACTTCATTGTGTTGCGGACTATGTCTTCCACACCTTCACGGGAAACATCCATGTTGCCTCTCGCAGAAGCAACGTACTTTTCAAGGCCATCAGTCGCCTTCTCAATCATCTCTGCATGTATCCAGTCGCTTTCAGGCTTGCGTGGCGACACGAACTCGCCCTTGAGCTGCTCACGCTTTTTCTCGACACGGATGTCCTTGCCCGGATGCTTCTTGTCAACGTAGTCCCAAAGCTCCTGCTCCGAGCCCTCGTTAAGCGGGCGGGTCTTCTCGTGAGCATACTCATGGTAAATGGACTTGAGTGCCTTGTTCCACTTATCATCGGTCTCAGGAACACGCTTCTCAGGAACGCCCTTTTTACGGACCTCATCCATGATAACCTCGTTGATGCCCGCCTTAAAGCGCTGCATCCTCGGTGAGGAGCCTTCCTTCACCAAGCCAAGGTCAATCGCGAGCTTCGCACGCGCGGCTATCGGCACGGAACGCGGGTTAGCTGAATCGTAAATGCCATAGGCATTCCCGTCAATCTCGCCGTACTTCGTGATAGGCACGAGCTTGTCGCCAATGCGCTTCCTGAACACGCCCTGCAGCTCCTTCGGCAGCGGCTTGTCCCTGAACTCGTCGCTCTGGCAGCGCGAAACAACGCGCTTGCGCCCGAGGCCTTCAAGAGACATTTCCAAGGCCTTCTGCCTGGCAGGCGTACTCGCATTGAACTTAATGCCGGTGAACTCGCGCTTGTCGCGGGCAGCGTCATATTCGAGCGCGTTGCCGCTCAGAACGTCAACCCCCTCAGTTCCCAGAGCGCGGTCGAAAAGCCTTCCGGAAGCGTTGCTTGGAACCTTTGCGCCATACTTGGATGTGGTCTTAATCTTGGCATCGGAATCGCGGAGCTGTACAACCTTACCGCCTGAAAAGACAGTCATGTCCATTATCTGGTGGTTGTGGCCCATCGCCTCAAGATTCTCGAACACGTTACTGTTAAGCTTCAGGCTGTCCACCGCGTCCGCGTCAACGCCCCTCGAAAGTGCGTCATCGAACGCCTTGCTCGCATCCTTTCTCGCTGCCTCAAGAGCCTCCTTGCTTGCCTCGATGCCTGCATTCTTTTCTGCGACTAGCTCTGAAGAGCTAAGCAGTGCCATCGTGCTCTTGTGGCCACCGCTCTCGTCGAGCTCAATGCCCCTTCTTGCCACTTCATACTCAGGCAGGGTCATGCGTGCCTTGATTTCCTCTGGCTCAGCCTCGACCGGTGGCCTCACCGGCTCAACAGGGCGCAGGATTTCCTTCGGCTTTTTGGCTGCAACGGAAACGGCTCTCATCGCCATCGGCGCGCCAGTAACACGGCCATAACCATCAACGTTATTGCCCGTGATGCCCAAAGCAGCTATCTTCGTCCGGATGAAGTCCTCAGGCGTCTTCACGACAGTCCTTGTCCTGACGCGGCCGGCGTACGGGTCGCGTGACCAGTAGGTCACGATGCCGAACGGCGACTCGTTGGTCTGCTCATCCCGCTCAATGTCAGCGCGGATACGGGTTGATGGCACGACAGCAACCTTGTTCTCGTGCACAAGCTTCATGAGCTGCTTGAATGCCGGCTCTGTCATGTACTCAGGCCGCTTGGCCCTCAGTATCTTGCCTTCAAACGCCGACCCTGTGAGCAAGCCCATGCCCACCTGCGTCTTGTAGTCGGATGTCAGGGTGAAGCGCTTCTTGGTCTTGTTGCCGACCTCGATAACGCGGTGGTTGCCGACCTTGTACACGGCCATGGCCTTCTCGCCCTCGGGCAAGGCAGACCAAATGTCATACAATGACTTTTGCATCTTGTCGTACGGGTCCTTGACAAGGCCCTTCTTCAGAATAGTGTTCTTGTACTTAGCCCAGTCCTTGCTGCCCTCGTCCTCGGAACTGAAGCTGGCGAGCTCGGCGTCGTAGACAAGCGGGTCCGGCCTCTTGAGCGTCTCAACAGGCAGGAGCGCAATGCTGACTCCCTGCTTGCTGACAAGCTGTTCCATGTAGTGCTCTGGGTCTGCATTGAACTTGCCTTGGTTGAACGAGCGCTTGAGCTTCCATCCCTCGTTCTTGTAGTTCTTGTACCAGTCGTTACGCCTCTTCTCAAAGATGTTTCTCGTGAGCAAAGGCAGTATCTCCTCAGGTGGCATGGTGTTCAGGTTTTTGCCCTCGAAGTCCCTGAAGTAGTCCACGAGGCCCTCATCCTCCAGCATCTTCACGAGGCTGTACTGGTCCTCGGCAGTGCGCTTTATGCGGTTGATGGTGTGCTCGCTCTGCGCTGTCACCGAGTTAATGTTTGAGTGCACGTTGGTCTCAACCATCTCGCGGAACGAGGTGCGTGCATCCTCATTGACCATATACTTCTTTAGTGTGCTGTCGAAATCCTTGCGTGCCTTTACCCAAGCCTTGTCGCGCTGCTTGTCATCAGTTATCGCGACGACGCGCTCAAGCTCCTTGAGATAGCTGTTAATCTTGGCGTCAGGCGCAACCACCATTCCGGCACGGTACAACCGCTCCATCTCGTCAGCACCGAAGCCACCCTTCTTCTGCTTGAGTATCTCACGGGCATTTGCCTCCATTGCGTTGTGGGCCTTCCTGAAGTCACCGTCGTACACCTTGGTCAAGACATTCTTGTGCTTTGCGTCCATGGTGGGCAGGGACTCGTAGAGTGAAACCAGCTTGCCATTGGGAATCTTCTTGCCTGCAATCCATGAGTTGATTCTCTGCGTCAGCTCATCGGCTTTCTTGGCTTTCGGAGCCTTGACAGGCGGAAGCATAGTGTTCTCATATATCCAGCGCACCCTCTTGCGCAGCCCAGGCAGGTCAGACCGAACGTTCGCGAGTGCCTTTGCTATCTCCTTCGCAGGAGGCAGCGGGCCCATCTCACCAATCTCAGATACCCATTCCGCAGCTGCGTGAGTGTACACGAAGTTGCCGTTGTGGGGTATGGTGTGGTCACCGTCAATAGCAAACAGTGCCTCGAGCTCACGGTCATTGAACGCAGGCTGGCCATTCACGCCAAGCACGCGCTCCATAAGCTCCTTGACACTCCTTATCTGGTACTTGCCAATGCCATCGCCGGTGAACGGGTCCACCTTGGCTACATCAAGCGGCTCAACCATACTCTGGTATGAATCAAGCATTTCCACAGCCTTCTTGTCGTACTTCAGGTACTCCGGCCGCGGCCTGAACAATGTTAGTGGGAGTGGCAGGCCAAGCCTGTGGTCCCTGGCGCTCGTTATCTCGAGGCCTGTGTCAGCATCCTTGAGGACAAATGTTCGCGTGTCGCCGCGAGCCACCCACTTGGACCTCCTGAACTGGGGCAGCTCCTGGATTGGAGTCGACGAGGTTATCGCGTTGTCCTCGACATACTTCTGCGCTTCCTCAAGCGTCTTGAAGCCCCAGATGGTCATGCGGTCGCCCAGGCGGACGAAAGGCTGTTTCCTCTCAACATGCAGGGAAACAATGGCTTCGTCCTTGCACATTGCACCAACAGACTCACGCTCCTTCATGATGCGCATCGTGCGGCGGTGGATGCCACCGATTGCGTGTGCGTCCTTCTTCGCCTCGGCGTTCTCGAATTGGTATTGGAGTGTGCCTATCTCAGTCAGCATGTTGTTGACCTGTGACTGCATCTGGTTCCATTCAAACTGGGTGCGGCGCTCCACAATATTTTCGTAGTTCCCGTTGACCTTCTTCGTGACAACCCTCTTGATTGCAGCCGCCTTGTTCACGTCGCCGACCTGCTCATCGATGATAGCACCTAGGACGCGCTGCATCTCGGTCGCATGCGGTGCCGACCGGATGCGCTTGTACTGCGCCTCCGAGAGCACTATTGCATTGAGGTCCGCCCTCGTCACATTAGCCTTGATAAGTGAATCAGTAAGCTTCCTGCCCTTCTCCGGCCTCAAGCCCAGCACACTGGTAGCGGTCTCCTTCGGAAGGAACACAACACTCTCCTCCAACTCAGGGTCCCATTCATCCATGAGCTCCATCTTGGTGCTCGGCAGTGTGCGTGACAGTTCCTTTGACATGCCTGCGGTGTCATCCGTTGCGTCAAGCAATGAGGAATAAGCAGCCTCGCCCCGCTCCTCGCGGGCAGTGTGCACAGCACCACGGGTTGGGACCTTGGTGTGTGAGTAATATGCCTCCTCGAACATTACCGGCTTCAGGCTGTCCTTGGCTATCTTTGTGGCATCCCTAGAATTGGCTATGGCAACAATGAGCCTCTCGGCATCAAAATTGCCCCGTGCGTCCTGGGCAGTGAACATCATTTCCCAGCCGTGCACAACATTCATGGCCTCTGCCTTTTTCTCGTCCTCCATGTTGGCGTACTGGCCAATGCTCATGAAGTCAACCGCCAGCTCGTTGGCGAGGCTCCTGCGCAAGTCGTTCGCGCGGGCAGCGCGCTTCTCTCCAATAATGTTCTGTACGCGCTCTTCGGCATAGTCATACATGTTGTCGAACTTGTAGTAATTGAGCGCCTTGTCAACGATATCGCTGTCCTCGTCAAACGTGTGGTCCAGGTCAGAGAGGTCAGTAATCATCTTGGAGTAAACAACGTTCTCAGGCTGCTTCTCAACAATTCCAAGGAAATTCTCCTTCGCGAAGGATGCCTCACGCTTGAACTTGGTGCCCTGCATCGTGAGCAGGCGGTTCGCCTGCTGCGTCGCGCGGAAGAGCTTTAGCGTGCTTTCCTCGTCCTTGACAGCTTCCTGCGGGTCGTTTGCGGCCATGCGGATTGATTTCTTGAGCGGCGCGGTAAGGCCGTCAAGCTCATCGCCAAGCAGGATTTCGAGGTCCTTGGCCTTGCTGAGCTCTTGGTATGCGGTAGCGGCCATGCGCCATTTGTTCGCCTCGCTCTTTA
The DNA here is from genome assembly GCA_030592525.1 of archaeon. Taxonomy (GTDB): domain Archaea; phylum B1Sed10-29; class B1Sed10-29; order WALL01; family WALL01; genus JAUVIW01. The sequence goes on along the minus strand of JAUVIW010000023.1, from coordinate 1,890 downwards.
GGTCAGCAACGCCCTTAGTAGCATTGTCACCCTCAAAGAGCTTGAGTGAAGAGTCAATGAAATCAAGGAGCTCCTTGGGCTCATCCCCAATCGCATCGGCGCGGACGTTCTTGAAGTCCTTCAGGCGCTTCGCGACCTTTTTGCGGATTTCCTTGACGAGCTCTTCGCCAACAACCGCTTTCCTGCCGCCGCCCTTGATTGCCATGTACTCAGCCGCGCTCGTGAGCTTGGTGCTGCGCTTGGGCACGGCATCGCGGACTGCGCGTGCGTACGCAAGCTCAAACATGCTTTCCGGGTAGTCGCTCAGGCCATTGGCCTTCGCTGCTGCCCTGTTGGCATCCCAGAACTCATTGAGCTGCTCAGCCTTCTCAGCCAGCGTAGCGCCCTTCTTGAACTTGAGTGCCTCAACCCCCTCAGTGACGGCTGCAAATGCCTTTGCCTGCTCGTAAGCAGCGCTTACCTCGCTCTCGGTAACCGCCTTGACGGTTCCGTCAACAGCTTCACCAACGAGTGTCGCGCGCTCCCCGATCAACTGGGCAATGAACTCCTTTTCAGTGTCCGGTGTCTCGGGCTTCGCGGCCAGTGCCTTGAGCTCGTTCATCATCTTGGCACGGACCTTTAGCGCACGGGTGGCGCCATAGCCCAAGTCCTTGACGGCAACGCCACTTATCTCGGCTGCCTGAATGTGCTCGATGAACTTGTCGCGCAGCTCGAGGCCACGCTCGGTGTACTCACCGTGCTCGACGAGCTTGACCTTCTTCGCCAGGCCCTTCTTCTTGGTCACCTCAAGCTGGACAATCTCGAGCTCTTCCTTGCTCTTCCGTGTCCTCTCGCCTTCCTCTTCAGCAGTGGCCACCGTGACCCTTGCCTCAATGGATTCCCTGGGCTTCATGATTGACTTCATTTGTGGAATGCCCGGCACGTCACCCGGCATTGTGACCACCGGAGGCATGTAGCCATAGTCATGGAGGTCATCCTTGATTATGCGCACCAATTCGGCGCCACGCAAGTATTGTACCTTGACGCTCGGGTCGTCGGTTGGCTTCTCACCCGAAGCATAGAGATAGTCGTAGATGACCGACGATGTGGCAAACTCAGCCAGCAGCTCGGGGTCTTCTGCAAACCTCTTCGCGTCCAGGTGTTCCTTGAGAAGGGGTGCTTCGCCTTCCTCAACATCCTGCTTCAGCTTGTCGAACTCTTTGTCGACCTTGCGGTCATCGGCATCAACACCCTCCCTCTCCGCGATGGTCTTGCGTATGTTCCTTGCATAAATGGGGTTGGCAATGTCTTCGGGAGTAATCTTCTTGATGCCGCTCTCCTCATTGAACACAAATTCACTGAACCGCACTGGGTTGATTGTGATTGTCTTGCCTTTCTTTGTAACTTCCTTCACATCCGCCCTGGATGAAAGCACTTCGTCCATGCGCCCTGGCGGTATTTTGTCCATTACCTCCAGCGCGAGGCCCATGCAGCCGAAGCTCTTTAGCACGGGGCGCTTGACAGCAACGCTTATCCCAAGCTTGGCCTTTGAAAGCGGGACGTGCCCGGGCTCACCCTCCATCATGAAGGTGGGCAGGTCTCCCCCGGTCGCCTCTATATCCTTGACTTCTTTCTTTAGGTTCTTGAATACATTGCCGAACTTCTTCTTGTTCTTTTTCATGTCTGCGAGCTTGACGCCGTTCATTTTTGCGACGTACTTGAGTATAGCGTCCTTGTAGCCGGCATCGGAAAGGACTTCTGACGTTATTGTTATCTCTTCCTCGTCAACAGGCCTCTCAATCTCAAGCTCCTCGGCCCTAAAGCCCTTTATCGCAGCGAAGTCACCGGCGCCACGGGACTCAAGTATCCACGGGGTTTGGCTGCCGGTGCCCGGCTCAACAACCCATGTTT
>JAUVIW010000121.1 GCA_030592525.1 archaeon | reverse complement strand
GACTACTGTGGCCTTGGCGCGCAGAGGGTTGAGGAATTGAAGCAGCAGGCACTCCAGATAAACAACTACCTCCGCGAGAAGTCAAAGCAGTTGGGCTGGGAGCACCTTGACGGCAAGGTGGAGGCTGGCATTGACCCTGATGGCAACATAGTGTGGGTTGACGTGTTCGGCACCCTTGACGAGGACAGGTTCCAGGTTGGTGTTTTGAGCCTGAGCAAGGATCTCATCAGGCAGTACTATAAGACAACGCCTTGGTATGCGGAAATCATGAAGGCGAAGGACGCGAACCTGCCTAAGGCCCAGTGGCCCAAGCCACCCAATCTGCCGCCGGAGCTCGTCAAGTTCGTGTCGGACATGTACCGGAGCGCGTGCAATGAGTGGACTGGCGAGAAGCACTTTGATGTGAAGCCATTGAGGCAGCTGATTGAAGAGGATTACCCGAAGGTAAAGGAGCTGATAAAATGATTGTGCCCATCATAATGGGTTCCATGTCTGACATGGACTTCTGCAAGAAGATTGGCGGTGAGCTCGAGAAGCTCGGCGTGAAGCACGAGTACCGCATCGCGTCCGCGCACAAGGCGACCGAGTTCGCTTTGGGTGTGATTCGCGAGTACGACGCGAACAACGACAAGGTTGTGTACATAACTGTTGCCGGGCGCTCGAACGCGCTGTCTGCGGTGATTGACGCGAATTCGCTGAACCCTGTTATCGCGTGCCCGCCTTACTCCAGCAAGTTCGGTGGCATGGACATCATTTCCTCGCTGCGCATGCCTTCAGGCGTCTGCCCCCTCGTCGTTTTGGAGCCGAAGAACGCTGCTCTCGCTGCTGCCAAGATGCTTGGCATTACTGACGCGGAGATAAAGCAGAAGGTCAAGGACTACAAGGCTGGCTTTGTTGACTCAATCAAGAAGGCTGACGCCGAAGTGAAGGGCTGATGTCTTCGTAAGTGTTATGCATATGTAGCGCGAGCGCTAACCAAAGTAAAATAAAACCCGGAGCACAGTAATTGGTTGAAAACCGGGTAGACCAGCCACGGTAAATTATTTGGGCGCTTGTTGTTAATAATCCTTTGCGTCACTCTCGGCAACTCGAATCCCTTTGCATATTTATTGGCACAAACCTTGTTTTAGGATTAGGTGCTGGGGTGACGGAGCACGGTAACGTGTCCGGTTGAAGGCCGGGTGACCAGCCACGGTCTCGCGCGTTCGAATCGCGTCCCCAGCGCCCTGGCCACCCTGTAGCTTCAGAACTTAAACGAGTGATGGCATTAGCCTTCCAGGCCAAGCTCTCCTATCCTCTCGCGCATCTTCTTTAGTGCCTTGCGGATATCTGTTTTTGAGAGCTCATATTCCCAGATCTTCCCGTTAATATTTCGCTTCGGTTCTACCCCCATGTTCTCCCGGTTAAACGTGACTATTTGCGGCACCATGGTCCTGCTGTACATCACTTTGAAATAGTCGTTGTTCTTGATAAAATTCTTGTAGTAGTGCCTGAACACTTTTTCCTTGACGAGCAATGGGATATTTTTGCCCTTGAGTTTCTGAAGCGGCTTGTGGTCTAAGATTGGGATTAGTGCTTTTTTGCCTGATATCGGCTGGAATGATTGCAACGTTGGGTCGTCTGCATACGCGCCAATTATGCTTACCATGCCCATGAATTTGCCGTCGAACTTTTCGAGCGTGCGCGACAGCTTCTTGCTGTAGATGTGCATCCTGTCTTTTTTGTCACAGCCCTTCTTGTCTAAGTCCTTGGGTTTTTTGACTTTGTACACGTAGTAATTGTATGTTGTTCCAGCTGGGCTCATGAACAGCTTGATGGATGGGGTGATGCGTATCGCGTACTCTTCCCGCGGCTTTTTGGGCATGGCTATCACTATGCTTGCATCTGATTAAAAGCCTTACGCAGCTATCTTGATGCCGAGTTCGCGCTTGAGCTCGCGGTACCTGTTCCGGATGGTTACCTCTGTAACTCCCGCAACGTCTGCGACCTCTTTCTGCGTGCGGCGCTCACCCATTATCACGCCGGCAATGTAAACCGCTGCGGCGGCGACACCAGTCGGCCCGCGGCCCGAGATAAGGCCCTTGCCAATGGCTTCCTCAAGGATTTCCTTGGCGCGCTCCTGCACTTCTCCGCTCAGGTCAAGCTCGCTTGCGAACCTCGGCACGTAGTGCACCGGGTTCGTGAGCGGAACCTTCACAAATAGCTCCTTCTTGATGAAGCGGTAAGTGCGGCCAATCTCCTTCTTGGGGATGCCGGATACTGCAGAAATCTCGTCCAGCGTGCGGGGTATGCCGTACTGCCTGCACAGCGTGTACAGCACAGCGCTCACAACGCTCTCGATGAGCCTACCTCGAATGAGGCCTTTTTCCACAGCTTTTCTGTATAGCAACGCGCTTGCTTCACGCACGTTGTTTGGGAGCCCGAGTGTGCTTGCAGTGCGGTCGAGCTCGGATAGTGCAATTGTTAAGTTCCTCTCCATTGACGAGGATATTGATGAGCGCTTGTGCCACTTCCTGAGGCGGTACATCTGTGCCTGTGCCTGCGGCGATATCTTGCTGCCGCGTATGTCTCGGTTGTACCTGTCAATCTCGGTCACAAGGCCCTTGTTCGGCTTCATGTACTTGACCGGCGCGCCAGTGCGCTGCCTCTTGGCCTTCTGGTCGGCGTCGAACGCCCTCCACTCGGGCCCGAAGTCAACCATGTTGTCCTCAAGCACAGAGCCGCATTTCTTGCAGATTACCTCTGCCTTAGCGTAGTCGTGCTCCAGCTCGGTTACTCCGCAGTCTGGGCAGGTTCCTTTCATATCACACACACCTCAAATGAACAGTTCGTCGCCTTTTTCCGCGCTTCCCTTCACAAAAATGTACGGGTTGCGGGTTGCGCCGATGATTTTGACAACGCTTCCTACTTGTTTCCCCTGCTTGTCGAGCACTGGGCTCTTGAGTGG
>JAUVIW010000064.1 GCA_030592525.1 archaeon | reverse complement strand
TGAAGCGCACAATCCACTCAAGGTACTGGCCCTTTTCGAGGTCGGGCTGGGAGCCCTTTGAGCTCACGGTCTCCGTGTCAATAAGGGTATTGGTGTCGTCATACGACTTTAGCGTGAAAACGATTTCCGAGTCAGAGTAGTCCGAGGAAGACCAGGAGAATGCCTTAACCCGGCTGCGCCCGCTGGTGTCTATCTTGTCGCTGGCAGTGCAGTAATCTGGTGGGAGGGTTGCTGGCACCGGCGTAGGGTAGTCGCCGAATTGGATTGCTAGTTCGCCCCGGCTGTTGACAGGCATGTAAATGTCAATGGCAGCATACCCATCTGCCTCAGTAAACTCGGTTATCGTGCCGTCGATGTCCGCATAGCACTTTCTTGTGAGCGCCTCCATCTCCGCTTTCGAGGAGTATGTGTTGAGGGAATTGCCCTCATCGACACTTGCCTCAACGCAGTTCCCGTCACTGTTCAGGTAATGGGGGGTGTCATAGCCGTAGCATGCCACGATGTCGGTGACGTAGACAGTGATGTCCTTTTTTGTTGCCGGGCAGTTGGTGGTGCAGTATGACTTTACACCATCGGTTACTGTGTAAACGCGCTTGGCGTCCACAGTGATGGTCGTGATTGCGGTCATGCCCGAGCCCGCAGAATATATTGCGTAGTAGTATACGTGGTTGAAATCAGGGTCCGAGGAGTAAGTGGTGGATGTGGTTGAGGTGTCGTTTATCTTGTCCTTGTAAGTGAACTTGTACTCGATGCCATCGGTCGAGGCACAGGTGCCAACGAAAATAGAGCTGCAGGTGGGCTCGGCGTCGATGTGGATTCGCTCACCGACATCGACTGAGATGCTGCTGGACAAGTGGTCGAGGGTGAATGTCGGGAAGACTGTTAGGTCGCCGCCAGGGAGGGTTGTGCCACCCTCAACAGTGCCTCCGGGGAAAGTAAGCCCTACAGCAAGTGAGGCTGCAAGCAAGCAGATAAGTACGATAAACCACGAGCGCATGAAAAACACCTATGCTCAAGAATACCGAGCCAGGCTTTAAATAGCTTACTTCAAGATGCCCTTCTGCCAGTCCTTCAGCAGCTTCCGGGCAGCGCGGTCCAAATCAAGCTTGCCACCCTTCTTTAGCATGAGCCACTTGCCTGCGAGCTCGCACAGCTGCTCGTCCGTATCGTCATAGGGCTCAACCTCATAGGCCTTGGCCAATCGCTTGGGGCCAACCATCCCGATGAGCTCTTGCGCAGCGCCAATGGGATCCTTGACCTTTGTGACATCGAATGCACCCTTAAGCACCAAAGCTTTCTCACCTTCCTCTCGCGCAGGGATCTCGCCCGGCGAGTCGAACAAGAGGATGCGGCTGGTGACCTTGACCCACTGCTCACCCCTGGTGAAGCCCGCGGTGCTTGAGGTGCGGGTGTGGCCGCCCAAGGCATTGATGACAGAGGACTTCCCGGTGTTCGCATAGCCGACCACGCCAACGCGGATGGTGTCCAGCTCCATCTCATTGCCGAGGCGCATGATGAGCTGGCGCAGCTTGGCAGTGCCCTTGCGCTCGCGCGAGCTGAACAGCACGGAATCGGCCGGCAAATTCCGGGGGCGCGCCAAGTCACTCTTGTTAACAACCAATATGAGGCGCTTTCCCTTCCGCAGGACGGCGCGCTCGATGGCCGGTAGCCTGGTGCCCTCCACGTTCCGGGCGTCCACTACCTCCAACACTATGTCTGCATTGTCAATGACCTTGCGCACGCGGGACTGCATGAATGGTTTTTATGCTGCGGTCTTAAAGACCTTTCGCCTGATTTCCCTTTTCATGGCGTCGGTGAAGCCAATCAATGGGTAGAAGACAGTGCCTTTGCCTAGCTTGTCCAGGCTGGTGGCGCCACTCACGACAGCGGCATAATCATCAGCAGGCGAGTCCACATACCTCACTTGGTGGCCAATGGCCCATGGGTTGAGCTCCGGTGCCTTCGAGCCGGCAATGTCAAGGGTGCACCCGCGCTTCATCATGAGCCAGCCGGCGAGCACCGCGTCATCAGAGTCATTAAGCAGCAGTAGCTTCCCCCCAGTGCCCAAAGGCAGGCCACCGGGGCCAGGGAGCTTTTTGTTGAACAGGAACGCCTTGCCGTCGAACAGCTCGATGAATACCTCAGAGTCAGGCTCCTTTAACTTGACTTTCTGGGCTTTTTTCTCGACAAGGAACGCGCCAACCTCCCTGGAAACATCCTGGCTGGTCATGGGATAGCTTTTGTCGGCGCGGTTCGTGCGCACGGCAAAGGAGCCGGGGCCCAAAAGCATGAGTGCCGCTTGCTTTATGTCATCCAGGTCATTGGAGCACTCGGCCACTTCTGAAAAGGAGTATACGCCAAAGACTTTCTCGAGCACGGGCTGTGCTTCTTCTAGGGATGCGTGGACAAAGATGCGGTGGCGCTTGGAAACGATTTCAGCGTCAAGGCCGGCACGGATATTGCTGACGAGAATCTTTTCCCACCTGCGCCGCACAGACTCGCTCTTCAGGAACAGCTCGCTGTAGCGGACGAGAATCATTTGTGCTTCCCCTTGTAGTCAGCAATTGCCTTGTGGAGTGCGTCGACAGCCAGGACAGAACAATGAAGTTTGATGTTAGGGAGGCCGTCCAGCTCCTTGGCGAGCTGGTCCTTTGTTATCTTCTCCGCTTCCCCGATTGTTTTGCCTTTCACCATCTCGGTCATCATGGACGATGTCGCGATGGCGGCGCCGCAGCCGTATGTCTTGAACTTGATGTCTGTAATGATGCCGTTCTCGACCTTGATGAACATGGACATTACGTCTCCGCACACGGGGTTGCCAACCTTGCCGACGCCATCGGCATTTTCAATGGAGCCGACGTTCTTCGGGCTCTCCATGTGCTCCATGACCTTTTTTGAGTACATCATTGCCATTGTAATCACTCCGTCAGCGGGCTCATCGCGCGCAAGGACTCCACTACACCCGGAAGCATTTCCAGCACGTAGTCCATGTCCGCCTTGGTGCTCTCGCGCCCAAGCGTGAGGCGCAGGGAGCCATGCGCATCCTCAGCCTTGAGGCCCATGGAAGTGAGGACGTGTGACGGCCGCAGGTTCTTGCTGGAACAAGCGGAGCCGGTTGAAGCCTCAATGCCCTTGAGGTCCAGGCGCAGGACAAGGCCCTCGCCCTCAATGAACCTGAAGCCAAAGTTAGCATTGTTCGGCAGGCGGTTCGTGGGATGGCCGTTCAGCCACGAGTCCTTTATCTCAAGGACGCCCTTGATGAGCGAGTCGCGCAGCGCTATCTCGCGGGCGGCCTCGCTCCCCATCTCTGCGAACGCAAGTTCGGTTGCTTTCGCGAACCCAACGATGCCCGCAACGTTCTCGGTGCTCGAGCGCAGCCCACGCTCGTGCCCACCGCCGTGGAGCAAGGGGGTTATCCAAACGCCGTCGCGCTTGAACAGGAATCCTACTCCGCGGGGGCCATAGAGCTTGTGCGCAGACGCGGAAAGGAAGTCAATGTTCTCGAGTGATAGTGGCATTTTGCCGAAGGCCTGGACAGCATCGGTGTGGAACAAGGCCTTGCCTTCATGTGCTATTGCGCCAAGGCGGTTGATGGCCTGGATTGTACCTATCTCGTTGTTAGCAGCCATGATGCTCACGAGAATGGTGTCGTCGCGCATCGCTTCCCGCAAAGTATCCTCGTGGACAACGCCCTTGTCGTCGACGTCGAGGAATGTGATGTCAAACCCCTGGCTCCCAAGCCATTTTGTTGCGTTAATCACGCAGTCGTGCTCCGTGGTCTGGGTGATGATGTGGCCCTTCTTCTTTTGGAAGGCGACGCCCTTGAGCACAGTGTTGTTTGCCTCTGTTCCGGAGGCAACGAAGTAGATTTCCTCCGGCTTCGAGCCCAAGTGCTTCGCGATAGTGGCGCGTGACTCTTCCATGGCTTCCGCTGCCTCGCGGCCCATAGAGTGCAGGCTCGAAGGATTGCCGTACTTCTCCGTTTGGTAGGGAAGCATGGCCTCAATGACCTCGCTTCGGGGCTTGGTGGTTGCAGCATTGTCGAGATAGATGCGTTTCATGATAAGCGTTAGATTCGTGCCAGAGGGTTATAAAAAGCTTACTCCATGGCCTCAGCCACGAGCTTGGCTATGAGCTTGCCGTCAGCCTTGCCTCGGAGCTCATTCATGACCTCGCCCATTATCTTGGCAAAGGCATTGTGCTCCTTTGACAAAGCCTTGTTCTTTTTGACGATTGCAAAGACCTTCTTGCGGACGGCGTCATCACCCATGCTGGTAAAGCCCAAGTCCTTAACCAATTGGTTAACGGGCTTCTCGGGGTTGAAGGATATGGCGCGCAGTATGTCGATGAAGCTCTCCTTCGCGAACGCGCCGGTGTCATATAAGTTAAACAGCTCTATCAAGTGCGAGTCCTCAATGCGGTCAATCTCAACGCCCTCGCGGCGGAGCTCAACCAAGGTCTCCTCGAGCACTGTGGCCACTAGAGTATGGTCCTTTGACTTGATTTGGTCGAACACATCAAGGTCCTGTGATGAAAGCAGCTTGTCAACGAGGTCGTCCGACATATTTAGCGCGCGCAAGCGCTTCTCAGTTTCCTCGGGGCGCTCGGGCACGTCTATGCTGTCCAGCCGCTCCTGTGAAATGGCCACGGGCGCAAGATCCGTTTCAGGATAGAGGCGTGCCGCGCCCGGCAACGGCCTGAGGAAGGATGTTGAGCCGTCGGGAAGGGCACGGCGCACTTCCTTCGGGATGCCCTCAAAGAGCATGTTGGCGCGTGCGGCTATGCTGCTCATCGCGTTCACTGCGCGCCCCTTTGTTGCGGCAACGATGACGACAGCGTCCTTGTCGGATAATCTTAGTTCCTTGAACAGCGCAGGCATCTCTGTTATCTGGTACTTGCGCATGTCCTCGTCTGAGTGGATTATGCCTCCGACCCCGGCTTTTTTCGCGTAGTCCGAGAGCTCGGAGCCAACGCGGCGGCCGGACTGGATTTCCGTTCCCAAAATACCTGCGAAACCCTTGAGCGGAAGGGCAAGGACGCACTCGGCCTTGCGCACGAAGTTGCATTTCGTCTTTGCCAGTGCCTTAGCCTCCACTGGCTTGCCTACCTTGGCCTTGCGCTTCTTGAGCTCATCGCGTATCTTGAGCAGGGTTTCTTGGCGCTGCACCTCACGGCGAGCTATTTCGGAGAACAGCTTGAGGTCCTGCGCACCCTTGATTTCCACGCGCTCGCCGCCAGCGATGCTGATGTTCAAATCCTGGCGGATGGTGCCCAGCCCGCGCTTCACCCTGCGCGTGGCGCGGAAGAGCTGGGCAATCCTGCGGGCTGTTTCCTGTAAGTGTTCCGGTGACTTGATGTCCGGCGCTGTTACTAGTTCTATCAAGGGGACGCCAAGGCGGTCTAGGCGCCATGTCACTTTGTCGGCATCGCGCTCCAATGGGGTGGCCGCATCCTCCTCGAGCTGGACTGCAGTGGTGCGAACAGTGCCCTCTGAAGTCTGTATCTGCCCGCCTGTGCCGACGAGCGCCGTGCGCTGGAACCCGCTCGTGTTTGAGCCGTCAACAACGGTCTTGCGCATGACCTGGACTTCGTCCAC
>JAUVIW010000131.1 GCA_030592525.1 archaeon | reverse complement strand
CGAGGAGAAGCCCAAGCGCACGTTTGGCATCTACAAGATGCGCTACACTGCATTCGACGAGCGCGTGCTACACGACTTCGAGATAAGTGAGGATGGCCTCAAGCTCAAGGCAACGAAAGTGATTTGACTTGCGGCTCTCCCATAGTATACACCGAAACATAGTCCAGACAGCGGTCGGCGCGGTAATGAACACGCTCCGCCTGAAGAAGCGCCGCGACACGCTTTTCTTCGGTGAGATAATTGCTGACTACTTCCGCGCATGCGGCCGTGAGAACCCCAATGGCCTTGAGGCCATGGGCGAGGAGTGGATGGGGCTGTACCTTACGCAGCTCCTCCCTTCAAGCATAAAGAAGCTCTCGCCCGCGTTCGTGGTAAGCAACTTTTTGGGGCCAGTGTGGCAGGACATGGGCGTGATGGGTAACATATCTGCTGAGGACCACGACGGCACAGTGACAATCCACACCGAGTACGAGGGCATGACCGAGCTCGTCGGCAAGAACAGCTTCATGCCAGGTTTCTACAAGGGCGTGCTTGGCACGCTCACAGGAAAGAAGCACTCAGTGAAAGCCAAGCAGTCCAAGGGGTCGTGCGAGTATGTGCTTGAGCCCCTGAACGAGCCATTCACCGCCAACCCGCGGCCGAAAGCGAAGTACGACGCGCTCAACATGCCCCCTGAGTGGAAAGGCTTCACCCTCCGTGAGGCCATGCGCCAGGGCATCATAAAGCTTAGTCCCGAGAACCGCCTGATGTTCCGTGGGCACGTGGTCTATCCTATCGAAGGCACGATGATACACATCATGGGCGCACACGGCATCGCTTTAGGCAAGGTACCCGCCATATCCAAAAAATTCTTCTCCAGCTTTGTTGACCCCACTGCTTCTGATGAAAAGAAGCTCGTGTTCCTCAAGACCCTGCTCCAGATAATGGGCTGGGGTGCGCCAAAGATTGCGCTCGCTGAGGACTCGATTACCCTGCGCTTGGACTGCCCGTTCCACGGCCTGCAGTCAGGCGAGGATAACTGGAATTTCTTTTCGCGCATGGTTCTTGGCTTCATCCACACCATCCGGCCAAAGTACTCCATCAAAAGCGTCTCGAGCAATCCCCGCACGCTAATCATCAAGTACGCATAGCTTGCATATGTAGTCACCTTTGCCTGTAGCCAGGCGCCGCGTCACGCACCCACCCTTGCACTCGGATACGCGCTCGCATTCATCGCATTCCTTGGGCAGTGTGTGCTTGTTGATGTACCCCTCAAGCTTTTCCTTATGGAATCCGTTCAGTCCGCTGTCAACGTCACTTATGTTGTACAGCGGCACGCGGTGCGTTGCGCACGCGAACACATCCCCGTTCCTCGCGATGACCATGTACATGCCGTGCAGCGCGACGCAAAACCCAACAGTGTGCTCGAGCCCTGTGCCCGCGTCGATGTAGAACGGCTCGCCCGCCTCGGCGCGCACCGCGCCGGTTTCCTTTGCGTATTCACCCAGCTCGTTCAGTGTTTTGAGGTAGTCCGTGGGCAGCAAGTGCTTATTCTCAAGCGCCTTGCCTTCAGCCGGCGTCATGTCCCACACACGGCACCTTTGTACACCGAGTGACCGTGCGAGCTTGAATATGTCCATTACTTCCCCCTCGTTGTCGCGCGTGAGCACTGTCTGTGACACTGCAGTCATCTCTTCTTCCACTGTGTGCCTCAACCCCTCGATTGCGCGGCCCCACGACCCCTTGCGCCCGCGAACCGCATCGTGCTTTGATGGGTCCATGCTGTCAATATTGATTTGAACTTGTGACAGGCCCGCTTCTTTCAGGCTGCGCACGAGCTCGCGCGTGAGCGCGAACCCGTTTGAGTTCAGGTGCACAACCATCCCTTTTCCGTAGGCGTACGCAACAAGCTCACGGAGCCATGGATAGAGGGTTGGCTCTCCACCAGAGATGGTAACTTGCCTCACATTATTGCCAGCTAGTGTGTCAATAATTCCCTTCGCCTTTTCGAGTGGCATGTGCTCGCCCGTCCCGGAGTTGGCGAAGCACCACTTGCAGTTGAGGTTGCATATCTCGGTGACCTCGAGCACCACCCATGACAGGTTCCGGTCCTTCTCAAACGCGCGGAACTTTTGCTCTGCGTCGTTCTGCTTCCAGTCGAACGTGACGACGCACACTTATAACACCCCCCCTAGCCGCGCCCCGGCAATGATGATTGGGAGCATCGCCAGTGACATCATTGTATGCTTCTGCGAGCGCACTGTGTCATGGGGCATGAGGTATGCTGCTGTTATTGTGAATGGGAGCAGGGGGTAAAATGCCACTATTCCGCTGGCAATTGTTACGCCCGTGAACACGCCGAGCGCCATAATCCCCACTACCTGGCTCCATACCTTTCCAATGGCCCCTGGCACTGTCCTAATTCCTGCCTTGATGTCGCTCGCGTAGTCCCGCAAGTCTCCTTGCAGGCTTATCACGAATGAGAGCAGCGACAGTAGGAGGTATGTAAGCACCATGCCTTGTGTAAATGCCATTTCTGGCGAGGCGCCGTACAGGAACAATGCTGTAACCACCAGGCCAGTATACCGGTTCTTG
>JAUVIW010000010.1 GCA_030592525.1 archaeon | reverse complement strand
GCAGTGTCAGCGGCGGTTGTGCCGCCCGCTTCCGACATCACTCAGTACCTCTGGCTGGCCATTCCGCTCATCATTGTGCTGGCGCTGGCAGCAGTGGTGTACACCAGGCTCAAGCGGCCGAAGTTAGGCACCAGGCTGTAAAGAGGCGCCACTGAAAGCCTTTTAAACACTGTAGCGGTAAGCGTTGAGCAATGGCTTTAACAATTTGGGAGCTTCTTTTTTGGGGCTTTTTGCAGGCGATAGTGGTTGCAGCCCTGGTGTCAAAATACGTCAAGAACGCCCAGCTCGTGGGCCCTCTTATCCTATGGCACTCCAAGGCCGGCCTCAAGTGGATGGGCCGCGTGAGCAAGACCTACAAGCGCGTGTGGCGCGCTTACGGCGACATCGGCATCATCCTCGCCTTCGGCTTCTTGGGCGCGTGGTACGTGTTCCGCAAGCACAGGCTTTCAAAGCGTATCCTTCTCTCATTAGTGACCCCGCTGTTCCTTATCGCGCCGTTCCTCTCATCCCTGTTCCTCGGGAGCCTGGTGCCATCGTCCTTGTTCGGCATGGCGCAGATGCCCATACTGTTCCTTTACTTCGGTGGCTATGCAACGTCCCTCGTTTTCCTCCTGTCGCAGGAGGCGTTCAAGACCCTCCTCGGCTACTTGGCCGGCACTCCGGTGCAGGCCGCTGTCGCGCCCGCCTTGCCCGGAATCGAGGTGGAGGGCTCGCCCTTCAGGATACCTTGGTACGGCTGGCTCGCATTCCCAATACTCATAGCAGTGCACGAGCTTTCGCACGGCGTGCTCGCGCGCGTTGAGGGCTTCCGCGTGAAAACAACTGGCATCGTGCTGTTCGGGTTTTTCCCGTTCGGTGCATTTGTCGAGCCCGATGAGAAGCAGCTGCGCAAGGGCCCTGCAAAGAAGCAGTTGCGCGTCTACTCGGTTGGCAGCACTGCAAACTACTTGACTGCGTTCATTGTTATTTCCTTCTTGCTGCTTGCCGTCAACCCTGCTTTGGAGGCGGCGGACTTCAACGGCGTTTACAATTCATATTATGACTCCCCCGAGGTCGTTAGCGTGCTCGAGGCATCCCAGTTTTCCGACTCATTGGAGAAGGGCGATAAGATACTTTCAATCAACGGCTCGCTGACTCCGAGCATTGGCGCATTGCATAACGCGACGGCTTTGATGGGCGCCAACTCCTATGTCTCAATCACGACGCAGCGTGGCTCCTTCGAGGGCTACTTGGACGACAACGCAAAAATCGGTATCTCATCATTGCGTGACACGTTCCGTGAGATGCCGTGGGAGCTCACTTTGCTTGTTGACGTCATTGGCTTCCTTGGCCTCGTGGTGTTCTTCAACTTCGTTGTCGGCGTGATGAACTTGCTGCCGATGTACCCGCTTGACGGCGGCCTCATGACCAGTGTCATTCTGGGCACGTGGCTCGGCAAGAAGCGGGGCAGCATGATAGCGCGCTGGCTCACGCTATACGTCCTGTTGCTGTTCGCCATAAACATCGCGCCACTGTTCTTCCCTAACTTCTAGCTCGCGACTTCCTCTGTTTCGGGCTTGATTGAGTCCTGTGCGAGTGCTACCCAGTCCACGCCTTCGGTGTCTTCCTCGTAGTAGACACCCTTCTTCTTTTTCTTCTCGGTCATGTTGCACCCCATGGGTAGCGTGAGAGGAGCTGCTTGGTGCGCCCCTTGAAAACGCTTTTGACTTCGGGCTTGTGGCTGATGTCGATGATGTCCTCCATCATGTCAACGAACTTCCTCATCGGAAAAGTGCCGTGGTGCGTGCGCACGTGCGTCCCGGCATGGTTGACCAATACTACTTGGTGCATGCCTTTGATGGGCACGGCGACTTCCTGGAACGATTCTGGGCTCAGGTCTATCACCGCGAGCCGCTTTGCATTAGCCCTGGCTTTCGTGAGGTGCCTTGGCTCCATGACATGGCTCTTTTTGACCTTGCGCCCGTTGATGGTTGGCATCGCTATTCCTTCTGCCGCTGGCTGTTTAAATGGCTTTCGCTAGGCTCATATGGTGGCCTGGGGGTGGCTCTCTAAATGGTGTCGATTCCCAGGTCTGTTGTGCCCTTGCTCGAGGAGAGTGTCCTCGGCTCGTCAACACCGATGTTGCCGCTTGCGCCCCTGATGTGGGGTGACTGGACACCCGTGAAGATGCCGATGACCTCTATCTTGCCCTCGTACTCCGGAACTATGCGGGAGCCCCAGATGACTTGGGCTGTGGGGTC
This sequence comes from archaeon, assembly GCA_030592525.1. GTDB lineage: Archaea > B1Sed10-29 > B1Sed10-29 > WALL01 > WALL01 > JAUVIW01. Next base: position 14,006 of record JAUVIW010000010.1, on the reverse strand, counting down.
GATTGCCTCGGTGAGGCGCTCGCCGATTTCGTTGGCTTCCCCTAGCGTCAGGTCAGGCCCGCCGCTGATGTGGATGAGCGCTCCGCGTGCCCCGCGGTAGTCAACGTCCAAGAGGGAGTTCTTGAGCGTGTCCTGCACTACTTCGTCCACGCGCCTGTGGCCTTTTGACTCGCCAACGCTGATGACCGAAACCCCGCCGGTGCTCATGATTGAGCGAACGTCGGCGTAGTCCAGGTTGATCAGGCTTGGCACGGTGATTGTTTCGGTGATGCCTTTCACTGCGCGTGCGATTACTTCGTCCGCAACGCTGAATGCCTGCTCGATTGGCAGGTTGGGCACGAGCTCAACTAGCCTGTTGTTGTCGATTATGATTACTGTGTCTGTTACTTTTCGGAGCTTCTCGATTCCGTCTTCTGCCTTCTGGATTCTCGCGCGCTCCAGGAGGAACGGGAACGTTACCATGGCGACGACGATTGCGCCCTGCTCTTTCGCGATGTCCGCGACGATTGGCGCGCTGCCTGTGCCGGTTCCGCCGCCCATTCCGGCGGTGAGGAACACTAGGTCAACGTCTTCGAGCATTTGTGAGATTGCTGCCCTGCTGACTTCAGCACTCTTCGCGCCGACTTCCGGGTACCCACCGGCGCCGAGTCCGCGTGTGACACTCTGCCCTATCAACAGCTTTTTCACGCTGTCGTGCACGAGTGTCAGGTGCTGCTTGTCCGTGTTGAGAGCGATGAGCTCTGCGCCGCTGATCCCGATGCGGGCCAGCCGGTTCACGGAGTTGTTGCCGGCTCCACCGCAGCCAACGACAACGATCTTCGGTCCCTCGAAATCACTTGAGGGTGTAATGTGTGCCTCTGAGGCATAGTTGTGGGCAGATGTTGCGTCCTTAATTAAATTCTCCAAAGTAACCACCTAGCGAGAGTAGTGTTATTGTTATGGAATGAGGGGTATTTATACGTTATTGATAAACACCCTTCAGAAAGGCTTATATTGGGCTTCTTCTCCAATTCTGAGTGGTGGGATAGCTGGGGGGTTGGCAGTCCCCTGTTACTCGAGATCTGCCTCAGCGAGAGTGAAGCTCTTGGCGGGCGTAAGCGCGGGCGCGGTTCCTTCGTGTGCTGTCGACGTCTCGTCCTCATTGGCTTGTGTATCATGCTAACCTGGTCAGGCCGGGAACGGAGCAGCCATAACCTGTTGCACGGGCGCATTGGGGTTCGCGGGATAGAGGCGTGCTTGGGGTCAAATCGTTCCCTTGTGAGCGCTCAACAAGAGCATTCCCACCACTCTCAACAAAGGCTAATCTCATTTCATTCCACTTGCTTTTTTGATTGCTTTCATAGCATTTGGGGTAACATTTTTTTCTATTAATGTACCCACATCAATCCAAACCGCACCTTCGGAATCAAATCCATCCGGGCCTTCCTTAAGGATGCCACCTGTCTGTTCAATTAAGTAATACAAGCCTATCAAATTCAATTCAGCAGAAAAACTTTGATAGGCTCCCACAAATTGATTTATACTCACGTTTAAACCCGTTTCCTCTTGCAATTCTCTTATCAAGGCTTTTTCCGTACTTTCCTCAGGCTCTATTCGCCCACCCGGTAAATCCAAGAGGCCGGTATACGGTCCCCTTCCTTTTTTTATCATAAGAATTTTATTCTCTGATTGGAGTATGCCATAAACACCCAAATGAATTTTCATTTTAATCTAGTCCCCCATCAGCTATGGATTCTTGTATCCCTTCTTTAATTAAAAGTCTTGTCATTTTTTGAGATGCTTTTCAAGCATCATTCGTGCGTCGTAGGATATGTTCGGCCCCGTGATATCCTCAATGGCCACCCATTTGAATTCGTCATGCTCGCCTGAAAGCTTAATCTCTTCAGAATCAGTGGTTGCCACAAAACACGATACTGGCTTGTACTCCTCGTTGTTTTCCCCGTCGAACCTTTCAACCATTCCAACGAATTTGGGCTCCAGGGCCAGGCCTGTTTCTTCCTCAACCTCGCGCTTTGCTGCCTTGGCGCTTGTCTCGCCGTCTTCTATTTTGCCTAGTGGGAATTCCCAGATGCCTGCCCTTTGCTCGTGCTCGGCGCGCTTCATGAGGAGAATCCTGTTTTTGCTCATGACCATGCAGGTTATGAGGGGGATTGTTTTCATGGGCTCACGCCTGTAACCAAGTTTTTGTCCTTTTTATGGTTTTGTCAGGCAAAAGCCTTAAAAACGGCGTTGTGGATAACAAGTCCGCGTGCGGGGGTCGCAGAGCAGCTGAGGCCTCAGCGCAACCGAATATCTGTATGATGCTCGGTATGGCAAGGCTGTCCGTGCCGGCTTGCGCCGCCAGCGGACGGAAGCAATTGTATTCATTTGGTGCGGGGGTCGCATAGTGGCTATTGCGGTGGCCTGCTAAGTCACTGCCTCTTTGGGCACGTGAGTTCGAATCTCACCCCCCGCGCCACAACCCTTTTTCGCTTAATGCGAAAAAGCGTTGGCGGATACAATCTTGCCCGCCTAGAGGCGGGCACAAGCGGCTTCGCCGCTGTTCGTTCGCGGGGGTCAAGGGGTTACCGTCGTTAGGACGACGGTATTGGGTGGAGCCCCCTTGAGAATATACCCCCCGCGCCAACTACTCTTTTATTCCTAGGATGGTTTGAAGCCAGTATGAAACAATGGGCTCTCCTTTCAGTTGTATTACTGGCCTTGCTAGTTGGGTGTATTGAAGAACCAGTTGAAACCACTTTTGAGGTTAGGGACGGATGGGAACCAGAGGTTATACTAGAAGACGTGGAATTCCCATTGAGTAAGGGCACAGCAATGGAGCTGTCTATGGAGGGATGTGGCTTGTACAAGTTGATGGAGAACCATGGCAAGTACACGGATGATACTTGCGAACACTGGTTATTTGTGGGTATAATGAATGACCAGTGTAATGCTAAAGCAGCGAGAGTATGTGTTGACAAACCCCTGGTTCGATGTTTTGCTGATGGTTTCATAACAAACACTGCAATTCTGGATGAATGGAAGTGCGCCGAGGGTGCAATAGAAGGGGTTAACACATAACTTACTTCAAAAAGGTTTCAACTCTTGCCCGCAGCGCCATTATTACCTTCGTCGAAACGACGGTAATGAAAAAAGCGTTGACCAAAAATGGTGTCAGGCGGGGTGCCGTAGGTGCCCCTCCAACACGTCGACCGGGTTACGGTCGTTATGCATAACAGAAAGCTTTTTATACGCTGTAAGACATATCTTACATTATGTCTAACATTAGCATTACCCGAATGAGCTCCAAGGGGCAGGTTGTCATCCCCAGCGACATGCGTGAGGGCTTCGAGGAGGGTGAAAAGTTCGTTGTCATCCGGAGTGGGGATAGGCTGTTGCTCAAGAGCGTCAACGCGTTCGATAAGAACATCGAGGAGGACCTGCGTTTCGCGGATAGCGTGGAGAAAGCTTGGAAGAGTCATGACAATGGGGAGTTCCGGCGCTTGTCTTCCAAGGAATTCCTGAAAGAGCTTAAAGAATGGTAGCTGTAGAGATTGTCAAAAGGTTCGAGCGGAAGCTGGGTAAAGTCAAGGATAGCTCCATTAGGGAGCGCATAAAAAAGCAGATGATGAGGGTTATTGCTTTCCCTGAAACCGGCAAGCCCATGCGCTTCTCGCGTAAGGGCACTCGTGAACTGCACATTCCTCCCTTTCGGCTCGCCTACGCTTACCGCAAGCGCACAATCATCTTCCTTGACCTCTACCACAAGAACAAGCAATGAGGGGTTATCCGCCTATTTGTTCACCATTGGTTTCTAAGCCACACACCAGTCATTTCCGCGGAAATGAACTACTAGTCCCAAATTGGTTCCGGCGCTCCCTCACGTTTCCACCTAAGCCAACGTTTGAAATCATGCTCGTAAACACCTTCTTCCCCGTTATCCAATACAGGGACTGTTTGGCCAGTCATCCATTCATCGAATTCCTTAAGCTCTTCCGGAGTCAACTTCTTTTTTATTTCAGTCAAGGACATGTTTTTCATAAGGCGCTCACCGTTTTGGTTCCTTGCTCAAGAGCCATTTCCACAAGGGGATTAAAGTGATTTTTTTGCCTTTGACTCTAATCTCTTTTTCCTCTTCTTTTGTAATCAGTGTGCCTTTTTTCAAATTCAAGGCACCCATTGCTTCGACGAGACCTGCCATCTCTCTCTCCTTGTTTTTTTCATGCAGGTCGCTGCAGACTTGGATTGCTTCCACAACCTTGTTTTTTTCCTTGACGATGAAATCGCATTCATTGTCTTTTTTCCAGTAATATATTTTTGCATCAGTTCTCTTCAACTGCACCAACACCAAATTCTCATAAAAATGCCCAGTGTTCTTGGAAAATTGGAAAGCAACGGCATTCGCAAAACCATTGTCGGAAACATACGCTTTTTTCGGGCTGACTGATTGCTCTTTCAGGGAAAATGAAAATCTGGGCACGAGAAAAACATAGAATATCTCCTCCAAATATCCCAAGTACTCCAGTACCGTGTTCTTGCTTATTTTTAGATTCTTGGAAGTGAGTAGATTATAGTATGCATTGGCTGAAAACAGCCGTCCAAAGTTTGTAGTGATATGGTGCATCAAGTCCTTGACTACCCACTCATTTCTGATCTTAAATCGCTCGACCAAATCCTTATAAAACAAGACATCGAAGTACTCCTGAAGAACCCTAATTTTGACGTCATCCTTCTTGTCAACTATCTCAGGGAAGCCGCCGAATTTCAGGTACTCGTTGAACAGCTTTTTTATTATGAACCTTTGTTTGCTGTATTCGATGTTTCTTGCCAATTCAACCCCATTGGCGGCCAAAAATTCTCTAAAGGAAAAGGGCAATATCCTGTAAGTGAGGGTCCGCCCCCTCAATTCCGTTGCTATCTCCTTACTCAAAAGCTTGGAGGAAGATCCTGTCAAACACAATTCAATGTTGTTGTTTTCATGGACTCTTCTAACGAATTTTTGCCATAATGGAACCTCTTGAATCTCGTCAAAAAAAACATAGAGCTTTTCGTCCTTGTTTTCCGGATAAAGCTCGTAATACGCTTCAAATATCTCATCCAAATCTTCTTTTTCAATCGGCCATAGCCTCTCGTCCTCAAAATTAATATACAAAATCCTATTGGCGAAGCCTTTCAATTTTAGGTCATTCATGGTCTGATAAATGAAATATGTCTTTCCCGCCCGCCTGGGGCCAATGACCACATTGATTTTCCCAACGAAATCAAGCTCCGAACTACGCCGGACCATATCCACCTCTTTTTCCTGTCCCTGGACTATGAGCCGCTTGACAACCTCTTTTTCCATATCCCTGTATATAGGGACACTAATATATAAACATTTCCCTGTATGTAGGGATACTATTAGGTGGTGCCAAGAAAACCAACAAAAAACACTAATTTTCTTTGCACCACATACTAGTCATTTCCGCGTGTTCCTTGGGAAGTGGGTCTTCAATGAAGTGAGTCAAGGCAATAAACTAACAGAAAAATCTGGCGAGATTAGCATGTATAGGATGGCGCTGCGGGTGAGCACTATCCGCTACGCGGGGGTTGAGGGTGGTTAGCATTCCCCCTTTCCGGCTTTCGTACTTGTACGCCAAGGGAACCATCATTTTCCTTGACTTGTACCATAAGAACAGGCAGTGAATTGTTATCTACCTGTTTGTTCACCACTCTCTTTTTATTCCCCAATCCCCTATTTTTTTACCAATGGTTATCAAGAAGCGTGTATGGCATCCGGTGGAGGTGCCTGAGGCGTACGCACACAAGTTTGGGTCCAGGAAGGCTAAGGTGTTTTCGAAGATGTTGAAGCATTTCGCCAAGGAGTTCAACGTAGCTCCAAAGGACATAAACCCCGACCTTACTGTGACCCGCACAATCGATTTCTCGTCCAAGCACGGCATGCGCTTAACAGAAATCTGTGAGCCAATGGACCCGCGGCTCCCCCACGAAAAAATGGTTGCTACGCTGAAGCACGACGAAAGCATCGAGCACGAATTCGAGTCGGAAGAGGACCACGTGCACGACACGTTTGATAGCCAGGAAGAGCTGGAAAAAGAGTTAAGGGACATAGAGTCGGAAGTTATACGCCAGAAAAGAGAGCCCGGCTTCACAGGCCTCGACAAGGATACAGTGACCCGCCAGACCCTCTTGTCCGAATTGCATGCTGGCATCGACGTCATTAAGACAGTCGCTAAAGATACCGGCCTGATGAAAAAGCGAAGGGGATAGCGCAACGCTTTTATTCCTTCTCCCCCCAATCATATTTATGCCCGAGAAGCCCCGTAAGGTCAAGATAAAGAAGAAGGTCAAGCGCAAGCTCGCTGAGCCAGAGAAGAAGCGTATTAAGAAGGCAGTAAAAAATCTGAGCGTTCCGAAGAAAGAGAAGCTCCCTGACCTGAGCCACGTCACGTTATCGGACGAGATAATGGACACTGCCGAGAAGGCGGTTGAGGACGCTTACGAACAGCAGGAGATTGACCGCAAGTTCCGCCGTTCCCTGCACAGCGATGTGAGCCTGACCAATTCTTCGTCCCCAAAGGCAGACAGGAGCATCTCGCGCGCTGTCAAGGCCGCGCTCCACATAGAGCACACTGCAATCAACCCGAGCGCGAACGAGGAGGGGTTCAAGTTCCACGTCATCATCAAGGACCCGTCGACCCTTGGCCTGAAGAAAAAGGGCCCGCTTAAGATCACGGAGCTTGATGTCCCGGTCCGAAAGCTCAAGGACTTCGCGAACGAGAAAAGCGGTCACTACGACCTTCGTATCAGCAACTGGCTGGAGAAGGAGGGCGTCAAGGCCAATGACCACATATTCCACATCGACGAGGGGTTCGATATCTGGAAGAACGACAAGCTGTACCACAAGAGGGGGTTCGGCGACAACACGTTCAACAGCATCATGAAGAAGATCAGGGAGATTACGGATGGCAAGGCCTGGGTGCTTTTCGAGACAGAGTACTCCCCGGAAATGAAGAGGTATGCTGCTGAGACCAATTGCAGGCGGCGGCCGAGCGGCACAACAATCCCCTCAGCCCATTGGCTGAAGCAGGTGAAATGAATGGCTATCCGCAAGAAGCCCCGCAAGTGGCGGTCCGTCAAAAAGTCCAAGGTAATCAGGGATTTCGAGAGCCATGTCGATGAGCACGTAACGCGGTTCGGCTGCGCGCCGAAGCGCCGCAGCCCGAATGCAGACTTGATGGTGGATGTGGAAGAGCTGTTGGATAAGGTGCGCATCACTGTTGAGGTAAGCCCGCATGAGCCCGACGTGCCGAGCGACGCGCACCGCGTCACGCTCCATAAGGATGGCCGAATAAAGCACGAGTACGACATTTATAGCAAGAACAGGGGCATGCACCTACTGTCTGAGGACGAGTCCTTTTTCGACGACGAGGAGCATTTGGACAGGCACATTGGCTGGCTCAAAAAGAAGCGAAACCAATACGACTTGTCTGACCTGCATTACACTGTCGCTGACCAAGAGGTCGACAAGTTCGAGCTCGTTAAGTACCTGGTCAGTGTTCTGAAGGCGCACAAGGCCGAGAAAGCCAAGAAATAACGCCACCCTTTAAATACCGCTCCTGCCTTATTCCCGCGGGATTGAAATGATTGGTAAATATGATATCACGTCCGTGAAAGCCCGGCAGATACTGGATTCACGAGGCAACCCCACAGTCGAGTGCGACGTCTACTGCGGCAAGGGCTTCGGCCGTGCCTCGGTGCCTTCAGGCGTGAGCACCGGCTCCCACGAGGCAAAGGAGCTCCGCGACGGGTACAAGGACTACAACGGCCTCGGCGTCCTCAAGGCCGTGGAGAACACGATGCTAATCGGCCAGAAGCTCATCGGCCAGGATGTCCGCGACCAGTCAGGAATCGACCGCACATCCAAGGACATGGACGGCACTCCTGACCGCAGTAATTTGGGCTCGAACGCATTGCTCGCAGTATCGATTGCGGCGAACAAGGCGGCTGCCAGCGCGAAGGAAGCCATGGTGTTTGAGCACATTGGCCACATATTCACGCATGCCGAGCCGGTTTATGCTACACCGGTCCCGTTCTTCAATGTAATCAACGGCGGCGCCCACGCAGGCAACAAGCTGGACATCCAGGAATTCATGCTCGTGCCAAAGGCCAAGACATTCTCCGAAGCGCTCCGCATTTCCACTGAGACATACCACGCGCTCAAGAAGGTAATTGCAAAGAAGTACGGTGCCGAGGCAACGAACGTCGGTGACGAGGGTGGCTTTGCCCCGCCGCTCAAGAAAACCGAGGAAGCCTTGAAGCTATTGCAGTCCGCGGTAAGGAAGGCAGGGCACACGAAGCAGATTAGCTTTGCGCTGGACTGCGCCGCGAACCACTTCCACAAGAACGGGAAGTACAGGCTCGACGGCAAGACCATGGCGCCCGAGAAATTAATCAAGTACTACACAAAGCTCGTTGACGACTACCCCATCGTGTCGATAGAGGACCCGTTCCATGAAGATGATTACCCGTCGTTCACCGCGCTCACAAAGGCCATTGGCGACAGGATACAGATTGTCGGCGACGACCTGTTCGTGAGCCAGGAATCGCGCGTGCGCCAGGGCATCAGTGAGCAGGCAGGCAACTGCGTGCTTCTCAAGCCCAACCAGGTGGGCACCATCACTGACGCTTTCCAGACAGCCCAGCTTGCCAACCAATCCAACTTCGGTGTCATGATTTCGCACCGCAGCGGTGAGACCTGCGATGACTTCATCGCCGATTTGGCTGTGGGCATGGGCTGCAAGCAGATTAAGGCCGGTGCTCCGTGCCGCGGGGAGCGCCTCGCGAAATACAACGAGCTCCTCCGCATCGAGGAAGTTGGGATTGAGCACGTGGAGTGGTTCAGGTGAAGAACTGCCTGTTCGTTCTCTGCGATGGCATGGGAGACAGGCCAATATTTGAGCTCGGAAACAAGACACCGCTGCAGTTCGCGAAGACACCTAATATGGACAAGCTTAGCCAGTGGGGCGAGGACGGGCTCATGGACACCATTGCTCCGGGAATCCGTCCGGGGTCCGACACATCACACTTGGCTCTTTTTGGCTACGACCCGCACGAGTACTACACTGGCCGCGGGTGGTTCGAGGCCGCCGGCGTCGGCGTTCAACTGCAACCGGGTGATGTCGCGTTCCGTGGGAACTGGGCGACCCTGGACAATGGCAATATTGTTGACCGCCGCGCAGGCAGGATAACAGAGAAAGACGGCACTGCCGACCTGGCAAAGGCCTTGAATGGCATGAAGCTTGAGAGCGTTGACGGCGTGGAAGTGATTGTGCAGCCGTCAACAGAGCACCGCCTGGTCGTCGTGTTCCGCGGTGAGAGCCTGAGCGATGACGTGGAGGGCACTGACCCAAAGGTTACCGGCCGCCCGGCCCAGAAGGCACGGCCGCGCATTGAGGACGAGCCCTCGCGCCGCACTGCAGCCGCGCTGAATGAGTTCACTGAAAAGGCTTTGGGCATTCTTTCCACTCATCCCGTTAACGCGAACCGCGACCTGCCCGCTAACTACGTCATCACGCGCGGCGCGGGAAGCGTGCGTGAAATCCCTTCGTTTGAGGAGAAGTACGGCTTCAGGGGCGCGATAGTCGCGAAGGAAGGCATGATTGTTGGTATCGGGCGGGTTTTGGGCATGGACATCATAGTGCCGGAGGGCGCGACCGCGAACGTGCACACTGACCTCGTGTCAATGGCGCACGCAGCGCTCGATGCCTTGAAGAAATATGATTATGTGTTCGTCCACATCAAGGCCACGGACATTTTGTCGCATGACGGTGACTACGTGGGGAAGGCGCGCTTTCTCGAGAAGATTGACAAGGATTTCTTGGGCACCGTGCTTGAGAAGGTTGACTTGCATGAGACCCTCGTCGTGCTCACGGCGGACCACTCGACTCCTTGCGAGCTGATGGAGCACTCCGGCGACCCCGTGCCTCTCGTAGTGACTGGTGCAGGCGTGCGCTTGGATGATGTCAGGCACTTCGACGAAATCAGCGCGATGAAGGGCTACTTGTTCCGCATCAAGGGAAGTGATTTAATGCCCATAATCCTTAATTACATCAACAAGGCAGAAAAGTACGGTGCTTGAGATGAAGGTTGCTGTGGGTACTAAAAACCCTAATAAGGTCGATGCTGTCCGGGAGGTGTTCTCTGACTACTTTGAGGTGGAGGTGGTTGGCGTCAAGGCTGCTTCGGGTGTGGCTGACCAGCCCATGGACGAGGACACGATGATTACGGGCTGCATCAACCGCGCTAGAAACGCTAGGGATTCGGAGAATGCTGATTTCGGTGTTGGCATCGAGGCAGGCGTTCGCCCGACCAACAGGACCCTTAGCGGCTATACTGCAGTGACCTGGTGCGCCATCATTGATGGCGACAACGTGCTTCTTGGCTCCGGCCCGCAGTTTGAGTGGCCCGCCAGCTTCATCAAGGGGCTCAAGGGTGGCAAGGAGCTGGGGACGATTGCGGACGAGCTTTCAGGCGAGAAGGGCCTTAATCGCCGTGGTGGCATGATTAGCCTCGTGACTGGTGGCAAGATGGTTCGCAAGGACCTTAACACTGCTGCGGTGCGCAGCGCCATAATCCCGTTGGTGAGCAAGCAACTGTACTTGGGTGACTGATAATGGCTAGCCTTAGGACGCATGCATTGCTTGGCTTCGCGATGTGGCTGTTTTTCGTTGGCTTCCTGTGGGTGCAGGGGACGGCTGAGCTTGAGCCGTTGGCGCGCCTTGCTGTCCCATCGTTCTTCGTCATACTCATTGGCACCTTGCTCCCGGATGCTGACACGCCCAAGAGCCAAATCGGCCGCGTTCTCGAGATAAGCGTTGCTTTTGGGGCGCTGGCGTTCGGGTTCACCACTTTTTTCCGTGGCTTGGAGACGCTGCAGCAGGACGCAGTGTACGCCATCATCACTGCGGTCGCGATATTCGTGCTCTTCATCCTTGTCCGCCCCAGGCACAGGGGTGTTACCCATTCCTTCAAGATGGCTTTGGCGTATGGCGTTGCCGTGTTCGTGTGGGCTTTTCTCTCGATGGGCCTGAACACGGGAATGTACTTCGGCGTTCTGGCTTTGGGGAGCGTGGTTTCGCACTTGGTTCTTGATGGCTAAGCTCTTGGCTGGGCAGCAGTGAAAAAAAGTCGGAGCCCGGTAACGGGTCCGGCTGAAAGCCAGTTGGCTGTGACTAAATACTTTTTTGGTTCCCCTACTATAAAAGTCTTATGAATAAGCATATCCCTCGGCAAATGCATATCACCTCGGCAAGTTGTGAATCCCTAGTGATACTTATTCTATTTTTGGCTTGTTCAACAGGTGCGGCGGTGCCGGAGCCTGGTTAAACGGGACTGGTTGAGGGTCAGTTGGCTGTGACTGGCTACGTGGGTTCGAATCCCATCCGCCGCGCCCACAGCCACTATCCTTCCACTGGCTAATGCTTTTTAACTCCGCCGCGCAAATTATTGTTGATGCCTAAGAAGAAGCGTGAGAAGAAGAAGCGTGAGAAGATACACTTCATCAAACGGAGTTTTAGAGAGGGTAACTCAGCAAAGCTTGATAGTCGTACTCTTAAGGAACTAAATCCGGAAGACAGGTATCTTCCTTTGCTTGCGCTCGCTGACGAAGTAAAGCCGATACTTGATGCAATGGACCTCAAAGGCAAGTCTATTGAGCGGAAGATAATTGATTTGGCTGCAGCGGCAACACTACCCAAACACTTTGCCAATATCTCTGCAGAGGGTTCAAGAGAGTGGGATATCTCCAAAGTCGTGGGCACTCTCGACAAAAAAGATTTCATTGACGAAGAGCACTATGGCTCGACAGGTGCATCGCTCCCCATTCTTGTGGATCATTCAAATTGTAGGAACATGGCCCTTACGTTCTCTGCGCTCCTTAGTGCCGCCGGCATAGAACATGAGATACATGGCAGTCCTTCTGCTCCAGGATTCCATCCTAAAGTACTCATTACAGACAAGCGTGTCAAGCATGATAATGATGTGTGGGTGGATTTCAATGGTCATGTTAATCCTGGTTCAAAGGACAGCCCCCAGCATCGTACACATCTAACGTATGCAAACATTAAGGTGTTCAAAGACGGTAGGGGCACATCCTGGGAGATTTACGAGAGTGGTAATGAGCTTGAATACATGCCTCGTTTTACTGAGAACAAGCTGAAGAATTTTCCCAAACGAGACATTTACAAGAACGGTTTCCACAAAGCGATTATCGAGCGCGCTATCGAGCTTGAGGATGTGCGCCGCAAGAACACGCTCCGCAAAAATAAGCTTAAAGAAAAGTCACGGGACGAGCCGCGTCTTGGCCCTCGGGAACAGCACGGTCTCGCGAACATTGTTCAGGCCCAACAGCTTCTGCACCAGCCTGTCCACTCCGAGCCCACCTCCGCCGTGCGGGGGCATGCCGTACTTGAACGAGTTCAGGTAGAAGCCAAAGTCATTTGTCTTGATGCCTAGCTTCTTCATGCGCTCAACCAGCTCTGCGTAGCGGTGCTCTCTCTGCCCGCCGCTGGCGAGCTCCTGCCCCTTATAGTCAAGGTCAAAGGACCAGCTATTGCCGTCCGTCTCCTCCATGATGTAGAACGGTTTCCCGTGCGCCGGGAACTCGTTGATGAAATACCAGTCATAGCCCTTTTTGCCCATGAGCTCGCCGAGCTTCTTCTCTGCCTCGGTGTCCAGGTCGTCCTCGATTTCCTTCCCGTTTTTCGCGAGCGCCTTCTTTGCTTCAGCGAAACTGATTCTCGGGAAAGGTGTTTCCGGAACCTTGAGCTTTACCTCGAGGATTTCCAGGGACGCTTTCTCCTCTTTTATCACGTGCTCAACAACGCTCTTCATGCATTCCTCAAGGGTCTCCATGGGCTCGCCCATTGACTCGATGAACGCCTGCTCGTAGTCGAGCATGAGGAACTCGCTCACGTGGCGAGTGGTGTTGGATTCCTCTGCGCGGAACGCGGGCGCAATCTCGTAAATCCTGTCGAGGCCAGTGGCCATGAGCGCTTGCTTGAAGAGCTGCGGCGACTGCGACAAATAAGCCTTTTGCCCGAAGTACTCCACTGGAAACAGTGCTGCGCCGCCCTCCGCACCTGCGGAAACAATCTTTGGCGTGTGCACCTCGATGAAGCCGGCGTCCTCCATGTAATTTCTTATTGCGGTGAGCACCTGGTCCCGTATCGAGAATATTGCTGTGACCTTCGGCTGCCTCAGGTCCATGAAGCGTGAGTCGAGCCGTGTCTCAAGCTCGCTTTCCAATTTGCCTGAGACATCCATTGGAAGTGGCGTCTCGGCCTTGGAGAGGACCTCGATATCGGTGGGAATTATCTCTATGCCGTTCGGTGCCTGCTCACTTGCCTGCAAAGTGCCTGTCACGGCGACCACGCTCTCCTTCGTGATGTCGCCAAGAGTGTCGAACAGTGCCCCGACCTTCTTTTTCGGTAGCGTGACCTGGGTGAACCCGAGCTTGTCCCTGACAGTCAGGAATGCTATGCCGCCCATTAAGCGTATGTTGTCAACCCAGCCCCCGATGGTGACCGTGTTCCCGCTCATTTTGGGGTCTAGCTCTCGGGAGTAATGCGTCCTCATGGCTTCTATTATCGTGTGCGGCTTTAAAAGGGTTCCCGCTGCCGCTAACCCGGTATTTGCTCACCTGAGCTCTATGACGACTTCCTTGTCCACGAGCTCGTTCGCTGCCTGCTCCAGAGTCGCCAAATCGCTTATTAAGCGGTATTTGTCCTGTTCTGCGATGATTACCTTGGTTTTCTCGCCTTCTGGCGCGTACACGATGTTTATCCCGGTAACGCGCGCCGGGGCTGCCAGGTCCCGGATGGCTGTCTTAAAGTCCTTGCCATTGATGACCCGGACCTTCTTGCCCATCTCCTTGCTCAGAAGCCTCACCACGCGGCCGCCACGGCCCACGAGGTTCCCTACGTTCTCGTGCGTGATGATTAGGAAGAGCTTTTCCAGGTCCACCG
>JAUVIW010000073.1 GCA_030592525.1 archaeon | reverse complement strand
TTGGTATCGGCGAACGGTCTATTAATGCCTTGTACATTTGCTGGCTCTCGCGCGATATTAGCAGCGCCCAGCCACCTATGGCCAGAAGAACCGCAAGGACCGCGATAAGGCCTATGGCCCACTCGGGAATCACTTCGATGACCTCGACGTCACCGAGATTTGTCTCAAGAGCGTGGTAATAAATGCTGTTCGGATTGTCTTTCATCTGGATTACGAGAGGGTCTATTGAGGCGGTGAGCTGCGCGTTCAGCGCAGCGCCCTTCGGCATCGCGAACATCATGTTTATTGGCGAGATGAGTATTGACGTGTCCTCAAGGCCGTATTCCGCTGCGTGCATTCCACCGAATATCTTGTTGGTGACTCCCGCGTCAACATCGCCGGCTTGCACCGCTGCGAACACATCTTCGTAAGTGTCGTACTCCACGTACTCCGCTTCGATGTCGAAGCTGGTTAGGATGGTTTTTATTCCTTGGGGGCCGACGTAGTTTATGCTCCCGGCTATCACGCCGATGCGCATGCCCTCGAGGTCGAGTATTGAGTGTATGTGCTTGCCTCCGCTGTCGAGAGCCGTGTGGAGACCTCTTTCTTCCGGTGTCACGTAAACGGACGACCAGCTCGTCAGCACGGTTTCCTTTGTGAAGTCCCATTGCTCTTCCCGTTCTCCGGAGTATGCGACATCAGGCATGAAGTCTATGGCGCCTGAGTCAAGGTTGTTGGTTTGCTCCTCCCAAGTGCCATGCACCCAGACAACGTCCCAGCCGTTTTGCTCGGCCAGGTAATTGACTATGTCCGCCCAGAACCCCTTGACCTCGCCGTCCTCGGTGTATATCTTCGGGGAGTTCTCGAAGCTGCCGACACGCACTGTCTGCGCCACGACTGGTGCCATAAAGACCACGAGAATGGCCAGGATTAGCAGGGATCTTTTCATTCTATTCACCTTGCCCGAAATCACGCGCCACGCGTTTTTAAGGGTTTTGGCTTACTTTCGCTTGCCCAGCCAGTTGTAGAGCCACGCGAACACGTAAGCGGCTATTGCGGCGTCAAGAAAACCGTACACCGCCGCTATCACGGCACCGGCCCATGTCGCACTGACACCTGGGTACAGCCCGGCGAGTATGGCCATGAACTGTGCTGCCTGCCCGGTGAGCAGGGAGTATGCGACTGACACGAATACCCACAGCCCCGTGATAATACCGCACGCTAGCGCGAAATTCTTCTCGTTAATCGGTAATTGCTTCATTGAGGGTCACCTTTGCTATCATACAGGCACCTCGCTTTTATATTGTGCTGGTGCCGAATGGATTCATCGATGTTCTTCGATATTCGTTGGCCTTTCTTTTGGCATATGCCAGCTGTATGCGCCTTCTCTGCTTGTTGGGTTTACCCCTGCCATAACAGGCAGCTTTATAAACCCCATCATTCGCAATAAGGCTTAACGGCAATCGTTTGAGTTTCTATCGGAAATAGACCGTAACCCAAAGGGCGTTTTCGAAGGAGAATCAGAGGCAGGATGCCGAAAATATTAGAAAGAGGTGAAACGATAATGGGTTACGACGACAGAGCTCCGCGCGAGATGCACAAGGCTGTCTGCGCTGACTGCGGAAAGGAATGTGAAGTTCCGTTCAAGCCGTCAGAAGACAGGCCAGTGTACTGCAGAGACTGCTACCAGAAGCACAGGCCCCCCCGCAGCGGCGGTGGTGGCGGTGGATACCGTGGCGGTGGCGGCGGCAGCGGACGCGGCAGATACTAAGAATTCTTTAGGGAATTCTTTTTTAGAACCAAACGAAAACCGGGAGAGCTGAACACTCTCCCCAAACATTTTAAAGCCCCTAGCGTATAGCATAGGCGATGCGCACACAACGAACACTGTTTCTGCTCGCGCTCGGCGCGTTCGCTCTCGTGCTTGGGCCGACTTACGCCGAACACATGATGTGGTTCTTCTCGACCGCTAGCCAGGGCACAATTCTCCAGGGCCAGTGGATAGTTGCCATTGCTTACGTATCCACTTTCATCGCAATCGCGTACTTCCTCCGCCCCAGTGAAAAGGGCCACGACGCGTGGAAGAAGGGCGTCGGCGTGTACTCCACCTTCATCATCGCCTTGTTCGCGGAGATGTTCGGCTTCCCCCTGACCCTTTATTTGCTCTCAATCTTCACCGGCTCGCAAGCCCCTGCCGCTCCGGCGCAGGTCGCGACGCACTTCACTATCCTCGGCCTGAGCTACTCAATCATGTGGACAACCCTGCTTGCGATGGCGTTCTCTGTCCTGTGCGCTGCGCTCATGGTCTACTCGTGGAAGCTCGTGTTCAAGTCCAAGCGCCTTGTCACCACTGGCCCTTATTCCTTGGTGCGCCACCCACAGTACTCCGCCGTCATCGCACTCACTGTCGTGTGGGCAATCAGCTGGCCCACGCTGACAACGCTCTTGCTCGCGCCAGTGGTCACGTTCATTTACTATCGCCTTTCGTGCGACGAGGAGAAGCGCATGTGCAAGGAGTTCCCCAAGTACGCCGCTTACGCGAAAAAAGTCCCGATGCTCGTTCCGTGAGCAGCCTCTTTCAGGCAGTGGTGGGCTGCGGTGTGCGGAATGCACGCCTCTTTTGTGGCTCTTTCTTTTGCTTGATCCTGAGCATTTTCATGCGGATGTCCTCGAATGAGGCACCGTTGTTGTGCATCATTTCGAGGGTGTTAAGGTTTTGCCGTACCTCGGCAACCACTTCCCCATAAGCCGTCTTCTTCATGACCTTGTCCATTGCCTTTTGGTTGGTTTTATTGAACAGGTCCTCAATAGCCATGTGTTCCTCAAACTTTAGCTCGTGGCCCTCTCCGCTATCAACCCTTCTCGCGTAATCCCTGAGTACTTTTTTCGCTTCCCTGGCAAGCTTTTTTCCGCCCCAAGTGAACCTCATGCTCCTGTCGAAGGCCTTGTTCATCTCTTTTTCGAAGCTTTTGCCCTTGAATGTCAGGTGCTCGAGCGCGAACCGCTCAATTTGGTTACCGGTAACGTATTCGCGCTTGTTCTCAGCAATCATCTCAAGGTAGATTTGGTGCTCGACATCCATGATCCCCTCGAGCTGCTTACGCGGAAGTGCCCTGTTGCTTATGCCGTCATGCTGAAGCATTGCGTCGTATTCCGCGACAATTTCTTCCCGCATATTGCGCTTGATGCTACTGAAGCTTATGCCCCTCTCGACCGCTTCTTTGAGGTGCCTGGCTTCATGCGTGGCAACGTGCTTTGACTGCAAGTCATAGTATTCTTGGAGCTTTTCCTTGTTCTTGATGATGAACTTCCCGTCCTTCTCGATGATTGATTTCCTGAGGAGCTTCTTGGCCTCTTTCAGCTGTGCCGGGTGGTGGACGATGAACTCAAGGTTACTTTCCATGAACTCTATCGCCTCTCTTTTTGTCTCGGGCTTGACCGGAAACGCTCCGTTAAGCGTTTTTTCGTCATCCGCCACTTTCAGGGTTGGCTGGAGCACCATCTCCCCTGTGAACGTGTCTGCGTACGGTGTCGGAGTTGCCTTGTCATACTTGCGCTTGAACTCGAACTCGCCGTTCCGTATCCTGAGGTTCCCGAGCTTGATGAACTGCTGTTTCCTTCCTTCTTTGGTCATGGCGCGGCTGCCGATGGCCTTCATCTTCCAGCCTTTGCCCATGAGTGGCCTTAGTGGAATTCGCTCTATTTTGGTTCCCACGTGTATGCTCTGATTGCCCCAACAAGAAGGACTGGCACTGGACACGAACCTATTTATTGCGAAAAAGGCATTAAGCAATGCAGTGCCTGTTTTCAAGAAATTCCACAAGCGCATGCGCAAGCTGAAGGACAAGTGGTCGCCTTACCCGAGCGTTTCCACAAAACTCAATGCCTGGAAACAAAGCAGGGTTGACAGGTATGCTGCCGAGAAATTGCCTTACCAGAAGGTGTCGAGCAAGCTCGAAAAGAAGACAACGGAGTGGCGCCTACAGGGCGGGGGCAAAATGCTTGCCGTGGATGCCGCCGGGTTTATGTTCGTCCCGTCAAAGCACTTGCGGGGCGCCACTTGGCGGAATCTCACTCCTGAAGGAAGGGTTGCGAGGAAGGCGCTCCTTGAGCATAAGCAAGCGGAGTTCATTGGCAAGCACGGTGAAGAGCGGGGCCTGAAGCAATACAGGAAATGGCTCCTGAAGGAGCGCGCACTCACCGGCTTTGAAGCGGGCGCGGAAGCAAGCATTTGGGCGCTCACATTATCCCCTGTGTCATTACTTCCCATGGGCAGTAAGGGGGGTGCTGTGGCGCTTCGGATCACGGAGCGGGCGGCTGAACGTGGGATAGAACGGGTTGCTGAGAGAGCTTTTGAGAGGGTTGTTGAAAAAGGGGCTGAGCACATCATGCTCGATGTTGGGAAGCATACTGTCGAGGAGAAGCTTCCATCACTCATTTCTAAGTATAGGGCAAAAAACATCATGGGTGGCATGAAAAAGAAGTGGGGGGGCAAGTGGCTAGGCAGCTTCATTTTGTCCCACAAGACAAAGAAGCGCCCCTCCTCTCCGTGAGCAGTCTCATTCAGGCAGTGGCGCGCTGATTTCCTCCACTGTGATCTGGCTATCGCTACCCTGTCCCAGAAATAATTCTAAGAATCAGTTCAGATTTTTGTGACCTTGACGGCCTTCGGGCCTTTCTGCCCTTCAGCTTCCTCGAATTCGACTTCGTCTCCTTCGTTCAAGGTAGTGCCTTCTGCGAGCTCGTCCTTGTGTACGAAGATGTCATTCCCGTCTTCCTTCTCTATGAAGCCGTATCCTTTCTGCATGTTAAACCATTTTATTTTGCCTTTCATCTTAAAGACCTCTGTAGCCATTGTTGAGCACCCAATCAGTTATAAACCCCTGCCCTTGGCTTTAAAAAACGGCTTT
>JAUVIW010000078.1 GCA_030592525.1 archaeon | reverse complement strand
TTCATCGGCGTCCTCCTCGAGCACACCAACGGCAACCTGCCGCCGTGGCTCGCGCCTGTCCAAGCCAGAGTAATCTCGTTCAGCGAGAAGAACAACCCCGCCACTGAAAAGGTTTACAACACCTTGTTCTCCGCGGGCTTCCGTGCCGAGCTTGACTCTTCCTCCGGAACAGTCGAGTCAAAGGTCCGCAATGCCGAGCTCCAGAAAATCCCTTACATCATCGTCATCGGTGACAAAGAGGAGCAGGCAGGCACCATTGCCTTGCGCAGGCACGGAAAGAAGGGCGTGAACTACGGCGTCAAGCTCGATGACTTTGTGAAGCAGTTGTCTAAAGAGGTTCAGGAACGCTCTTTTTAGCCCCAAGCCACTAAAGGTATTTAAATTCCCTACCCTTTAGCTAGTGCTAGGGAAGTGGTTCGTGTGCCAGGCTATCTAGATGACTTAATCAAGCGCTCTAAGCAGAAAGCGCCTACTCCGGCGGCTGGAGCTACACCCGCGCTAGCACCCGCCCCGGCGCCATCAAAGCCGCCGAGCAAGCCCATGCTTGCTTCATCAATCCCCAGGGCTGTTGGCAAGCCAACCCCTGCGCCAGCGCCTTCAGAAACAGCCACACTCGGCAAAGTGGTCGAGCCCGCACCGAGGCCGGCGCAAATGCCTGAGACTGCGCCCACTCCACCGGGCACGGACGAGGTCCCTGGCGGGGAAAAGATTGATGCATACGGCTTCGCCACCCTGTACAAGATGCCGGACGGCTCGAAAGTATACTACGTCCCCGTGCCAAAGTCAAGCGGCCCAGAGCGCCGCATACTCGACACAATCAAGGAAGCGGCCACTCGCCTAATCACCGTAACCCCGGACGAGATCCGGGACCCTGATGAGCGCAGGCAGTTCTTCAAGAAGCGCGTCCTCGAAATCATTGAGTCTTCGCCCGAGCTCGGGGTCCCTGCCTCGAAGCTGGACTTCTACGCAGACACTGTCGTGCGTGACATGATTGGCTACGGCCCGCTCGACTTGCTGCTCGCGGACGACAAGCTCGAGGAAATAATGGTGCTTGGCCCGAACAAGCCGGTGTACGTTTTCCACCGCAAGCACGAGATGATGCGCACTAACATAGAGTTCTCCCAGGACTCTGACATTCTCGCAATCATCGACCGCATTGCACGCGATGTTGGCAGGCGCATTGACGTGAAGAGCCCGCTGCTCGACGCGCGCCTCCCTGACGGCTCCCGTGTGAACGCCACCATCCCCCCTGTCAGCATAGAGGGGTCCACCATCACAATCCGCAAGTTCCGCGATGACCCGTTCACCATTGTCGACCTCGCGAAGTTCGGCACCATGGACACCAGCCTTGGCGCCTTCCTCTGGCTCGTTGTGGAGGGAATGAAAGCAAAGCCCGCGAACATCATTGTCGCAGGCGGCACGGGCTCTGGAAAAACAACGACACTAAACACGCTTGCATCATTCATCCCGCGCGGAGAGCGCATCCTCACCATGGAGGACACCGCGGAAATCAAGCTCCCGATTGAGCACTGGATTCGCTTTGAGACAAGACCCCCGGGCATCGAGGGCTCTGGCGAAGTGGACATGGATACCCTTGTCAAGAATTCACTGCGTATGCGCCCTGACCGCGTTATTGTTGGTGAGGTGCGCGGCGCCGAGGCCGCAACACTGTTCACTGCGATGAACACGGGGCACGACGGCTCCTTGGGAACAGTGCACGCAAACTCCGCTACTGAAACGCTGGTCCGCCTGAAGAGCCCGCCCATGAACGTGCCCGAGCTAATGCTCGCAGCACTGAACCTAATCATTGTGCAGAAGCGCATCCACGACCGCCGCAAGGGCACCATCCGCCGTGTCACAGAAGTCGCGGAGGTCACCGGCGTGCTCGAGGGCAAGCCCCAATTGGTCTACTTGTTCGAGTGGGACGCGGCGACCGACAAGATAAAGCCCACTGGCGTGCCAAGCCGGTTCCTTCAGGAGCTGGGCAGGTACACCGGCGCTTCTCATGTCCAGATACAGGATGAGATACGCAAGCGCAAGGAGTTCCTTGACAAGCTTGTTGCGGAGGGCACGCGCGACATCGAGACCGTGTGCAAGCGCATCCAGGATTACACGGGGTAGCTAAATGCCTGAGACCAAGAAACGGCGATTCCAGGACTTGATTACCGCTGACCAGAAAAAGGCGGACGCAGAGGCATTGAGGAAAAAGCGCTTGGGCCGTGTTGCCCCGCCACCAATGCCCAAGAAGCAATACGCGCACACTGATGTCAACACCATAGTCTCGCGCATGAAGAAGCGCTACGAGGAGCGCGGCATCACTGCGCCGCCGCAGACTGGCAAGGCGGCGGAGCTGAAGAAGATGGTTGCCGGGGACCGCAGCCTCATGCTTGACCAGCGCTCTCCCGCAGAGCTCTCAACGCACCACAAGCCGTTCGTCCGCTTTGTCGGCCGCGTGTTCTCGCGGCTCGGGTTCCTGAACATTCTGGTGAACCGCATTGCGTCCTACGGCTTTGTCCGCTCCCTGCCCGCCAAGCTTGACTCGGCCAACATGATTTTCTCGGTGAAGCAGTATGTTGGCGTTTGCATTGTCGCGGCAATGCTCGGCGCGGCATTCTTTTCATTGCCCCTTGTCGCACTCATCACCATCCTCTTTGGCCAGGATATCTCTCTGTGGGTCGCTGTGCAGCTCAGCCCTGCGGGCGCTTTGGGCGCGTTGGGCTTGCAGGGCCTGGCGCAGTTCGCCGGAATCGGCGCGCAGCTTGGCTTGGCTGTGGGCGGCTCCGCTGCACTGTGGGTGATAGGCCTGTTCGTTGCGCTCACCTGGCCGTCAAGCGCCACAACCCGCCGCGGCCGCGCTATTGACCGCAACCTCCCGTTTGCCCTCAGGCACATGGCGACCGAGGTTCGCGCCGGTGTCGGCATACACAAGACCATGTCCTCCCTTGTGTCCGCTGACTACGGCGAGCTAAGCGTCGAGTTCGAGCGCACCCTGAACGACATTGAGAAGGGCATGTCGACCGAGGACGCTTTGGACGCAATGAGCAAGCGCTCTCCCTCAGAGTCATTGGGCAGGGCTTTGCTCCACATGATTCGTGCGCTGAAGACGGGCGGCAACCTATCCGACATAATCGAGACCATTGCGCGCGACGTCTCGTTCGAGCTGCGCATGAAGATGCGTGACTTTGTGGAGCGCCTCAACCTGATCGGCTTGTTTTACATGATGGTCGGCATCGTGTTTCCGGTGTTCATCGCGGTGCTCGCGGGCATCTTCAATGCCATTCCCACTTTGGGCATGGCTGGCATGCTTGGCACGGAGTCCTTGTTCCTCATTTACTTCATACTCATCCCGATGACACTGTCATTAATACTATACATAATCAAGGTAATGCAGCCGATGTAACATGGGTATATACCAGGACTATAGGAAGGCCGTGGGCTTCATGACCCCGGTGGAGCCGGATTTCTACTTAGTGGGTTCCCTCTTCGCCGCAGCACTTGCACTCACCTATGTCGGCTTGTTCATTGACCTCATGCTCGGCGCACTGATAGCCGTCCTAATCTTCGACGTTGCTTTGGGCTACCCCTTGTACAAGCGCACGCAGCGCATCACCCTCATCGAGAAATCGCTTCCGGATGTGCTGAGCCACATGAGCACGACCCTCCGCGCGGGCGGCACCATCGAGGCCGCCCTCAAGGAGGTTTCGCGCGGCGGCTACGGCCCCATCACCGTGGAGCTCAAGACGATGATGCGTGAGATGAGTGAGGGCAAGACCTTTGACGATTCGTTCAACGGCTTTGGCCGGAGGACCGAGAGCATTGATGTCATGCGCTCTGTGAACGTCATCGTGTCCGCGAAGCGCACCGGCGGCGGGCTCGTCAACGCCTTGAGCAGCATTGCCGAGGACATGCGTGAGAACGGGCGCCTCCGCCTTGAGCGCCAGTCGCGCACCATGACCCAGGTCCTGTTCATCGTGGTGGCCGCATGCTTTGTGGCCCCGTTCATCTTCGGCCTGGTGTCAGGCATAGTCCTTTTCCTTGGCATGATTGGCGGCGGCGAGACCCCGCCCCTGTTCGACACAATGATATTCTATTTCCAGGGCTACCTCGTCCTTAGCGCGGTGTTCGCGAGCCTGGCCGCCTCCATGATAAAGGAGGGCAACATCGCCAAAAGCGTTATATACGCGCCCATCCTCCTAATCATAACGTACGTGATCTTTGTTGGGGTGAACTCTTTTGCGCAAACGTTCTTTGTTGTCTGATGAGAAAGGTGCCGTGGCCGTGCCGTTCATGGCTCAGCTAGTGATGGTGCTGCTCGGCGTCATCGTGGTGGCTTACTTCATCAAGACCATGGTCGCCGGCACTGTTGAGCCCGGCCTTGAGGCTGGGAAGGAGTCTGCTGTGCGCGCACAGGGCTCTGGCGCAGGCCTCGACCAGTAAGCCTTATAAACACGCTTGGATTCACTCCTAGCAGAGGTAATCATCATGCGAAAAGGACAGGGCTCTCTTGAATACTTGCTTATACTTGCTGCGATACTCGCTATCGCCGTTGTTGTAGTGGTAGTTGCGCAGTCAATGCTCAACCCAGCCAACAAGT